>CAYWNY010000025.1:0-29548 GCA_964459765.1 uncultured Hyphomicrobiales bacterium
CTTCGGCGTGACAGGCCGACGCTCTAACCAACTGAGCTACGCCCCCGCGGGCGCCGAGCGCAATTAAGACCCGGCTTCCGCCAAGTCAAGGATTCCGGCCTAAAATCGGCCTTTTCCGCTTGCCTTTTACACATCGTCGCGTCAATCCAGACAACGTCAGATACGCGAAAACATCGGTGGAATCGGCAAAACAAGCGTGGTCAGCCGAAGCCGAATCGTCTAACTGCATCGCGGTGACGGGCACTTTGGGCCCGCCACCGCTTCATCGAGGAGGGTCTAATGGCGACCAAACCAGCCACAACCGTAACATTGAAGCATCTCGCGGCGAGCCTAGCGGAAGACAATGAAATTTCGAAAAAGCAGGCGGAAGCCATTCTCGGCGGCCTGGTCGGCAACATTGTCAAGCATTTGAAAAAGGGTGAGCGTATCCGCATCGGCGGCTTGGGCATCCTGCAAGTGCGCAAGCGCGCCGCACGCATGGGCCGCAATCCGGCCACCGGCGAAGCTATTCAGATCAAGGCCAGCAAGAAGGTCGCTTTCCGCGCTTCGAAAGAGCTCAAGGAAGCAATCTAATTCGAACATAGACGAACGGACGACAGATGGCGGAAGGCGCAGGCCTTCCGTCGTCCGTTGTCTGTCGGTCTCTGTAGTCTATTCGTTTGACTGGTGGGCGGTGACGGACTCGAACCGCCGACATCCTGCGTGTAAAGCAGACGCTCTACCAACTGAGCTAACCGCCCTGCGCCGAGACTTATCTCCACCACGCGCCGCCGCGCAAGGGTGTGCAGCAGGCGTGGTTTCTCCACAACATCAGCCAAAAAACCGCCGGCCACCTCGGATCGGGCGTGACGCACAACGGCTGACCGTGTGATAGTCGCCCGGCACTTGTTCCGAGAGTGAAAGGAAGCTCATGGTTCGTACCTTCGCGTTAACGGCGCTTTTGCTGACGGCAGCAACCGCGGCATCCGCACAAGTTCCGCCGCAGCCGCCTCCAGTCTCCAGTCCACTGCAGGGCACCGACCAGGAACGCATCGCTTGTCATCCCGACGTGGTCCGCTTTTGCCGGGACTTGATCAAGGACGACGCCAATTCGGACGTGTTCGCCATTCTGAGCTGCCTGCAGACCAACCGGAACCGCCTCAGCAAAGCCTGTGGCGAAGTGCTGGTCAGCCACGGGCAGTAAGGCGATCGCCTAAGGCCCGGCGCCGGAAGGCTAAACTTCGCTCTTTGGGACTCAATCCGACACGTGAACCGCGAGAGCGTTTTGCGCGTCACCGGCCGAGCTTCGTTCGCTCGCCATTCCGGCCACATACTCGGCAAGGCGCAGCCATGACAAGGCGAGCGTCAGCCACAGCGCCTTGTCTTGTTCGTCGCCGGCGGTCCGCGCTTTTTCCACGCAATGTGCCGCGCATTTCCGATGATCCCGATCGGTCCCCATAACGTTACCCCAGTCTGAGCCCACACCACCCCATTAGAAATCTGCGGGTGCGGCGCCGTAGCGGTCATCCGGTGACCGAAAACGGACCCTTATTGGGAAGTAATTCTCCCGAGCAACTGGCGTTCCGCAGCGGTCGCTATTTCGCGGCGGCGATGCTTAAAAACCCTTTAAAATTAGATGTTTGTGCCATGCACCCAAGTTCTAGCTGCACTGCACCAAAAATAATGGTGCAGCGCACACAGCGCTCTATATTCAGAGCAGATTCTGGGAGTTCCCGGGGAAAGGATGGAAAGAACAATGCTCAATTCACTTGCTCGCCTTTATCAGGCTTGGCGCCGACATGAGACCGTGCGGCGTGAGCTGTCGCATTTAAGCGACCGCGAACTCGCCGATATCGGCATCACCCGTTCCGACATCGAACGGATCGCCAGCGAAGACGCGCACAGCTAAACGCTGGTTTGACTGTTCGCACGAAATGGCGCCCGCATCGCGGGCGCTATTTTTTTGCGCCGCTTCATCTAATCCAACAACACTCCCGCAACGATGGTCGACCTAGAGCGTGCGTGCTAACGGAGCGCATGCCCGTTCTCGCTCTTATCGAGGCTGCCGCGGTGTTGCCGCCGCGTGGCGCGCTGATCGGCCTTGATCTCGGCACCAAAACCATCGGGGTTGCGTCGAGCGATCCGGACCGGCGGCTGGCGACACCGGTCGAGACCGTCTCTCGCAAGCGCTTCACCCTCGATGTCGAGCGCCTGTTGGCGTTGGCGCACGAGCGGCGTGCGGTCGGCTTTGTGCTCGGCCTGCCGATCAATATGGACGGCAGCGAAGGTCCGCGCGCACAAGCCACCCGCGCCTTCGCCCGTAATCTCGCAAACCTGACTGAACTGCCGATCGCGCTGTGGGACGAGCGGCTGTCGACGGCGGCGGTTGAGCGGGCGCTGATCGAGGCCGATGTCAGCCGCGAAAAACGCAAGGCGGTGATCGACCAGCACGCCGCCGCCTACATCCTGCAGGGAGCGCTGGATCGGTTAAGGCGTTAGCGCTTGCTCAATCGCGCTCGCAAAAGAGGCCCGACGTTTCACCTCTCCGGCAACGACCGCTGCAACAGCGCGTCCATAGTGTACGCGTCGAGATCGTCGGCGCCGTAGAGCGCGGCGTGCTGCCGCAGAAGCCGCGTACGGACAAATGCCTCGGTGACCGCCGGCGGCGCCGTTGCTTCGAGCGCCGCCGCCGCGGCGAGCGTCGCCAGTCGTCCGACGGCAACCCGCGCCGTGGCTTCGCTTTCAAATTCGTTTTTCGGCTCGAACAGAGTCGTTTCCTTGCCGAGCCACGCCGACGCTTCGGTCGCCATGGCGCCGAAGAAATCCGCCGCCTCCTTGTCGCGGCGCAGCGCCCGCAAAACATCGAGGCACATGACGTTGCCTGAGCCTTCCCAGATGGCATTGACCGGCGCCTCGCGATAAAGCCGGGGCAATATGCTCTCTTCGACGTAACCGTTACCGCCAAGGCATTCCATCGCCTCGTAGATGAAGCTCGGCGCGGTCTTGCAGATCCAATATTTTGCCGCTGGCGTGACCAGCCGCGCATACGCCGCTTCGCGCGGATCGCTGCCGGCACGATCGAAGGCGCGCGCCAGGCGCATGACCAGAGCGACGGCGCCCTCGACCTCCAACGCCAGGTCGGACAGCACCGAACGCATCATCGGCTGATCGTACAGATGCCGCTGGAAGACGGAGCGGTAACGGCAGTGATGCACGGCCTGCGCGAGCGCCATGCGCATAAAGCCGGCCGAAGCCAGAGCGCAATCGAGCCTCGTTAGTTGCACCATCTGGATGATGGTGCGCACGCCCGCGCCCTCGTCGCCGACGCGCAGCGCATAGGCGTCGGCAAACTCTACTTCGCTCGAGGCATTGGAGCGGTTGCCGAGCTTATCCTTGAGGCGCTGCAGATGGAGCGCATTGACCGAGCCGCCGGGCCGAAAGCGCGGCACGAAGAAACAGGTGAGCCCGCCCGGCGCCTGCGCCAGCACCAGGAACGCGTCGCACATCGGCGCGGAGAGAAACCATTTGTGGCCGAAGATGGTGTAGTAATCGCCCGACAGCGTCGCGGTCGTGATGTTGGCGCGCACGTCGGTGCCGCCCTGCTTTTCCGTCATGCCCATGCCGAGCGTCATGCCCGTTTTCTCCCACCACGGGCGGAAGACCGGGTCGTAGCTCGTGCTCACCACTTTCGGCGCCACTTTGGCCAACAGCTCCGGCGCCGCGGCGAGCGCGCCAAGTGCAGCGCGCGTCATGGTGATCGGACACAAATGCCCGCTTTCGACCTGCGCCGTCATGTAATAGCGGGCCGCGCGCGCGACTTCCGCGGGCGGCGGCGCACGCTCGCCGGTCGGCGTCCAGGTCGAGGCATGCAGGCCCCCCGCAACGCTCGCCCGCATCAAATCGTGATAGGCGGGATGAAATTCGACGACGTCGCGGCGGAAACCCTTTGGGTCGAAAGTGTAGAGCTTGGGCGGATTCTCGTTGGCGCGGCGGCCGGCGGCGAACATCTCCGCGGTACCCCATTGCCGCCCGTAAGCTGAAAGCGCCGCCGCGTCGGCCCCATCGCCATTCGCCTTGACCGCTTCCTGCAGCGCCAGGTCGCTCGAATACAGGTCGACGTTTTCGTAAGGCGATGACTGGTTGAAAACCTCGGTCGTGTCGAAGCGCGGAAGAGTATTCATGGCCGTCGGCCTCCCGGAGCGGGCAAGAATAGCACGATCCATAAACCCAGGTTCCGATCTACGCGGTCGATATTCGCCCGTTGCGGCCAAAGCGGGCTTGCCGGAGTGCTTAGAATGGGCCTATAGCACCGGTTTGATGACGAAACCGCAGCCGGCAACGCGCCACATCGTTTCGATCAACGATTTGACCAACAAGGAGATCGAAACGATCTTCCAGGTCGCGGCGGGGTTTTTGCGGGACCTTGCCGACAACAATATCCCCTACCGGATCGGACGCGGCACCGACGTCGCGTCCCATTACATCCTGGCGAGCCTGTTCTACGAGCCCTCGACCCGCACCCGGCTGTCATTCGAGAGCGCGATGCTGCGGCTCGGCGGCAGCAATATCACCAGCGCCGACCCGGCAGTCAGTTCGGCGGCCAAGGGCGAAAGCCTGGCCGACACCATCCGGGTGATCGGCAATTACGCCGACATCGTCGTCATCCGCCACCCGCGCGACGGGGCGGCGCGGCTGGCGGCGGAATATTCGCAAATTCCGGTGATCAACGGCGGCGACGGCAGCCATGAGCATCCGACGCAGACGTTGTGCGACCTGTTCACGCTGCGCTCGAAAAACAAAGGGCTCAAAAACATGAAGGTCGCCATCGCCGGCGACCTTAAAGGCAGCCGCACCATTCACTCGTTCGTCTACGCGCTCGCTCGTTTCGGCGCCACCATCGATCCCCTGCCCGCACCGGGCATGGAATTGCCGTTGCACGTGGATCGGCGGTTGCGTGAGGAATTCCACAGCCGCATGATTTCCAAGGCGCCCGGGCAAGCCGACGGCTCGATCGACGCCCTCTACGTCACCGCCAACCAGCCGCACCAGCTCTCGCTCTATGCCGAGCCGGAAGTCGATTACGGCCTCGTTGTGCAAAAGAAGACTGACGCCGTGTACGTGACGCGGTTTCAGAAAGAACGGTGGACGGATAAAGAGCGCCCCTATCCGAAGATCGACGCCAAATTTCTCGATCAGGACAAATATGCGCAGGCGAGCGTTATGCATCCGCTGCCACGGGTCAATGAGCTCGACGCCTCTTTCGATCGCGACCGCCGCGCCATCTATTTCCGCCAAGCCGCCTACGGCGTTCCGGTGCGCATGGCGCTGATCTCGCTCTTGCTGCATCTGCACCGCAACAAATCGCTACACGCCTTTCCCGGCGGCTTTGCCAAGCCCGACCATCCCCTTATCGCGCAGCCGATCGGCACCGGCATCGCCTGCGTCAATCCCAACTGCATCACCCACGATCCGGCCGAGAGCCAATACGCCGCCAATAAATTTTACGTCGTCGAAGAGGCCACCACGCCGCGTTGCCGGCTGCGCTGCCTCTATTGCGAGACCGACATCGAGGCGGAGGAAGCGGCGCATTTCGTGGTCAGCGACACGACGCGCAAGACCTACACGCCGGGCTTAAGCTCGCTGGTGCGCGCGACGGCGGACCGGCTCAGACACGTCATCGTTCACGCCAACGAAGCGCAGGCGGAAGCCGCCGGCTTTGCCCCGCGCGAAAACCGCAAGCGTGCCCGCGCCGGCTAGCGCGTCTTGTTTCCCGATTTAGCCAAAGCCTTTCGAACACCTCAGATCAGGCGCATCGAGACTTCGACATCGTCGCCGAACGGTGTTGAGAGATATCCTTGGCTGATCGAACGCACGCGCGCGAGGTATTCGGGACTAGCGTCCGCATCGTCCGCCACGACGAAGGCGCCGGGGCGCAGCCGATCCTCGATCAGCGCAAGAATTTCCGGATAGAGGGGCTTGGCGCCGTCGAGAAGCACCAGATCGATCGTCTCGGGCAAACCCGCCTTGAGGGTCTGTAACGCGTCGCCCTCCCGGATTTCGACGAGGTCGATAACACCGCCGGCCGTCAGGTTGGCGCGCGCGCGTGCGATCTTCGAGGATTCGAACTCCGTGGTGATGAGCCGGCCGCCGCCATTGTCGCGCAGCGCCGCAGCGAGATGAAGCGTCGAAATGCCGAACGAGGTCCCGAACTCGACAATGTTGCGCGCGTTCACGGCCCGCGCGAGCATATAAAGCAGCGTGCCGGTTTCGCGAGAGACCGGGAGCGGGACGTCCTTCAAGCGGCCGTAAAAATCGAGGTATTCGGTCCTGCTGGCCCGAAGCCGCGCCAGTTCCGGAGCCGAAATGTTAAGGGCGGCTGCCCGGCTTGTCGCCGACGTCTCGTCGGCTTGCGCGAACAGCCGATCAAGTAGCGGCGCGAGCGGCACGCTGGTCAATGTCGTCATGGTGGTTTCCTCAAAAGCGATTTAGGGCGTCGTTGCGTTGACCGAAAAATACGATTAATCATTCGCTTTTCGTAGTCGCATTGCCGAGCCACCGCATGGCTGATCGCGCAAGCCTAAGAATTTCCACACGAAAAGAGCCCAAACAGGCCCGCTCCGCCGGCCTTGTGGCGGACATTCTCGAGGCCGCGGCTCAGGTTTTGGCGCAAGAGGGAGCGCAGCGCTTCACGACCGCCCGCGTCGCCGAAAAGGCCGGGGTGAGTGTGGGCTCGCTGTACCAGTATTTCCCGAACAAGGCGTCGATCCTCTTCCGCCTGCAAACCGAAGAGTGGCGAAGCACGACCGCGCTGCTTCGCGGCATCCTGGAGGAAAGGACCAAACCGCCATTGGACCGGCTTCGGGCCGCGGTCCATGCATTCGTCCGGTCGGAATGCGAGGAGGCCGAGATGCGGCTCGCGCTCGGCGACGCCGCGCCGTTTTATCGCAATGCCCCCGAAGCGCAGGAGCCAAGGGCCTCAGGCACGCGAACCGTGCAGCTATTCGTCGAGGATGTGCTTCCGCACGCGCCGCTGGCGACGCGAAAGCTTGTCGGCGATGTGATCATGATGACGCTGAGCGCAGTTGGAAAGCACATCTCGGAAGCGAATCGAACCTCAGCCGAGATCGAGGCTTATTCAGACGCCGTCGCCGATATGTTATGCGCCTACCTCCAGAACCTACCTCATTGATGTAGCACCGCCGAGAACGTACCCCTTCCGCCGCGCGGAGCGGACCAGTAGGCTTGCCTTATGTCCAGCGCGCTGTCCTACGCCGCCGCTTTCATCTTCGGCTATCTCTGCGGCTCGATTCCGTTCGGGATTGTTCTGACGCGGCTTGCTGGCGGGCCGGACCTGCGCTCGATCGGCTCCGGCAATATCGGCGCCACCAATGTGCTGCGGACCGGGCGCAAGAGCCTGGCCGCGGCAACGCTCATCGGCGACATGCTCAAGGGCACCGCCGCGGTGCTGATTGCCGAGTACGTCCTCGGTCGCGATGCAGCGATGGTGACAGGCGTGGGCGCCTTTCTCGGCCACCTGTTTCCGGTCTGGCTCAGCTTCCGCGGCGGCAAGGGGGTAGCGACCTACATCGGCGTGCTGCTTGGCCTCGATTGGCGCGCGGCTCTTCTGTTCTGTGCGATCTGGCTCGCGGCCGCGGCGGTTACCCGCTACTCCTCGCTTGCCGCGCTTATCGCGAGCGCAGTGACGCCGTTTTTCTTGTGCTGGCGTGGCAGCGCTCGCGAAGCCACGCTGTTCGCGCTGTTATCGGCACTGCTGTGGTTCACGCACCGCGCCAATATCGAACGGCTCATTGGCGGCACTGAAAGCAAAATCGGACGCAAGGCGGCGCCGCCGCCGGCCCAGGGATAGTTTCGAAGGTCTCGTGACTTCGTCTTGCCAAGTAAAAACGGCTACACTCGTCCTACTGGTCCCCGGCTGCCAACGCGGATCGCTGCCCCGGGGCCGACATAGCGAGGCGGGAAAGAACAGCAGCAATGATGGACATACTGTTCAATGGTGTCGGATGGACCGACATCGCACTCACTCTCAACCGCATCGCGGTTGGGGCGTTCTTTATGCTGTCGGGATTTCACAAGCTGTTCAACGCAGAACGCCATCGTTCGTTCGTCGATGAACTCAAGGGGCTCGGCGTTCCAGCACTGGGCTTCAATCAATGGTGGGTGCCGTCGGTCGAGTTCACCGCCGGCGGCGGCGTCCTTATCGGGTTCTTGGCGCCACTTGCCGCGCTTGGCCTCCTTGTCGTCATCCTCGTCGCGATAGTCACCTCCGGGCGGCAGCGAATTAAACTTTACAAGCCAATCGATGAAGCGGATCGCATCGACGATTGGCTGTATCTACCGGAGACACTTTACGCCTTCATGCTGATCATGGTCGTCTCGGCGGGCGCCGGACCCTACAGTATTGATGCTTTGATCTTGGGCCTGATGCATAAACACGTCGTGTGACGCCGGTCCTCACCGGTTATCTTCTTCCTATGCCACAGCAGGCTGACAAACCCCCGTCATCATGAGTGGTCCGCCATGATTGTCACGACCTTCCCTAGAGCTGTGCGGGTCATCGAGCATACTTTAATACCGTTGAAAGACGGGACGACGCTGGCGGCTCGCATCTGGCTGCCGGAGGATGCCGAGCAGAATCCGGTTCCCGCAATCCTGGAGTATCTCCCATATCGCAAACGCGACGGCACTTACGAACGAGACGCACTGACGCATCCCTATCTCGCAGGCCACGGCTACGCCGGCGTCCGCGTCGACATTCGAGGTAGCGGTGAATCGACGGGTTTGCTGTTCGACGAATACGCCAAGCAGGAACAAGACGATGGCGTGGAGCTGATCGCGTGGCTCGCAGCACAACCATGGTGCAATGGCGCCGTTGGAATGATGGGAATCTCTTGGGGAGGGTTCAATGGACTTCAGATTGCGGCGCGCCGTCCCCCGGCGCTCAAAGCAATCGTAACGATCTGTTCAACCGACGATCGATACGCCGACGACGCGCACTACATGGGCGGCACGTTTCTCACGACCGCCGGCCTCGAGTGGGCCTTTTTCTTTTTCAGCTTGATGTGCCTTCCACCTGATCCGGCGCTGGTCGGCGATAGCTGGCGAGCGATGTGGTTGGAGCGCCTACGGAACATACCGCTATTCCAGAAAAATTGGCTGCGGCACCAACGACGCGACGCCTATTGGAAGCACGGATCGGTATGCGAGGACTACGCGGCGATCCAATGCCCGGTCTATGCCGTCGGCGGATGGACCGATGGCTATAAGAATGCAATCCCGCGGCTGCTTGAGGGACTGAAGGTCCCGCGCAAGGGTCTGATCGGGCCATGGGCGCACGCCTATCCGCACTTTGCCTTTCCCGGCCCCCAGATTGGATTCCTCCAGGAAATGCTGCGTTGGTGGGATCATTGGCTCAAGGGCATCGATACCGGCGTGATGGACGAACCGATGCTGCGCGCGTGGATGACGGAAAGCGTGAAACCGGCGACCCACTACGAGACGCTGCCCGGCCGGTGGATTGCCGAGCTTTCGTCGCCATCGCCGGGAATAACGCCGCGACGGCTGTTCTTGACGGACACGGGACTTCAAGAGGCAAGCGCCCCTTTGACGGCTCGCGCCGTGTGCTCGCCGCAGACGGTTGGTAAGTGTGGCGGCTACTGGGTGCCATTCGGTCGTGGGCATGATCAGGCCGGCGATCAGCAAGAAGACGACGCGCGCTCGCTGGTTTTCGAGGCGACGGCGCTCGATGAGCCAATCGAGATCCTTGGCGCTCCGATCGTCACGCTCGATGTCGCGTCCGACCGGCCGATCGCGAACCTGGTCGTCCGGTTATGCGATGTGCACCCGTCCGGTGAATCGCTGCGCGTCAGCTATGGCGTGCTCAACCTCACGCATCGTGAGAGCCACGAGCAGCCCGACCTGCTGGCGCCAGGTGAACGCTACCGGGTGCGCATAAAGCTCAATGACGCGGGCTCGGTATTTCCGGCCGGCCATAAGATAAGGCTGGCGATATCGACAACCTACTGGCCGATGATATGGCCCAGTCCGGAGGCGGCGACCGTGACGATCTTTGCCGGCACGCTCGACCTGCCGCAACGCCCGCCCAACGCCGCGGACGCCAGGCTCGCGCCGTTTCCGGAGCCGGAGACGGCGCCACCCGAGACGCCGACTATTTCTCGTCGCGACGGCATGCGGATTGAACGCATCGACCGCATCGATCTGGAATCGGGCACACAGGACAAGACCCAGTATCATGTCGAGGACAATGATCCGCTCAGCGCCGTTGCCGAACTGCGCCACACGCAGACACTGTCGCGAGACGCATGGCAAGTCCGGGTCGAGACGCAGCTGCGGCTGTCATCGACGGCCGATGCGTTCCTGTTGCGGGGAAGTTTGCGCGCCTTCGAGGGCGCAAACGAAGTTTTTAGCCGCGATTGGGATCGCTCTGTTCCTCGAGATTTCGCATAATCGATCTGAATATGACAAACGGCATCAATAATGAGCTCATTCTCGCGGCGCGCCTTCTTCTCGCGACGCTATTTCTGATTTTCGGCTGGAGGAAGCTGAGGGACTTTTCGGGCACGGTCAAACAGGTGGCGCAGCTTGGCGTTCCGGTGCCGGTACTCGCCGCTGGCGTAGCGACCTTCATGGAGCTTCCCGTTGCGTTCGCGGTTGCTGTTGGCGCGTTCACGCGTCCTTCCGCTTTGCTAATGTTTTTCTACACGCTGGGAACTGCGCTTATCGGGCATAGCTACTGGACAATAACAGGTGCGGATTACGTTGACAGCATGGACAGCTTTTACAAAAATCTGAGCATTATGGGAGGCTTCTTGTTGTTGTATATTACCGGCGCGGGAAACTATTCGATCGATGTCTTGTGTAGCATCGCCGCGCCATAACTGCTGTCATCGTTCTTTGCTCTATGTCACGGAACTTTTACTGCCGGGTCCAAAATGTAAGGAGTCGTCCATGACCAAAGTCGAAGTCGAGCACAAAAGCTATGAGATGCCGCCGAAGGAAGGCATTACCGTCGCACACTTTCTCACCGTTGCCGACGTCGAACGATCGCTTCGATTTTACGAAAAGGTGTTCGGAGGTCGCATTGCGAGCAGAGGCGACAGCAAAGGCGCGCCGGGCTACCTCCAGATCGCCAACACGTGGCTCATCGTCAACCCCGGGGGCGGTCCGACGCCTGACAAACCAACGGTAACGCTTAGCGCCCCCGCCAATCCAGATCTAGTCAGCAGCTTCATGAATATCCGCGTTGCAGATATTCACGCGTGCTATGAACTGTGGCGAAGTCGAGGAGCCGAGTTCATCACCGAGCCAAAGCCCAAATACGGCGAGACGCGCTGCTACATTCGCGATCCCGATGGCTACATTATAGAAGTTGGGCAGAGCAATCCGGGCGTCACTTACGGCTAAATGGCACGGCGCGTGAAAGCATCTGTGGTGACCGCGTACGCTTCGGCGATGTGAGCTCCCGGAGGAGCCCATGAAGTCCGAGAAAGATGGCATCAACCCGGCGGCTAAGCCAAGTGGAACAGGTTGCGTCGAATGCTTGGCTTCGGGCGGATGGTGGTTGCATCTTCGCAGATGCGCCGACTGCGGTCACATCGGCTGTTGTGATAGTTCACCAAGTCAGCATGCGTCGAAACACGCCGCTGCGGGTCACCCGATCATCACGAGCTTCGAGCCGGGCGAGCATTGGTTCTACGACTATCGTACCCAGGAATTCTTCGACGGCCCGAACCTTCACGCTCCTCACTCGCATCCGGTGGATCAGCCGGTGCCGGGACCGGCCGGAGCGGTGCCGTCAAACTGGCAAAAGTTGCTTCACGAATAGGGGCGGCTCTTTGGTGCGGCCGCAGGCCACGCGGTCGGATCGCGGCGTCAGGGATTCTTGCTCTGCGACAACGCGGATTGTGAGAGACGACAATGAACGATGACCAGGACATTCGAGCGGCTTTGGATCGCCACTGGGCAGCCTCGGACGCGAATGAATTCGAGGCAGAGCACGAGATTTACCGCGACGATGCAGTGCTCGATTACCCGCAATCCGGGGAACGGATCCGCGGGCGGCGCAATATTCAAGCCGCTCGTTCCGCGCAGCCGAACAGGAAGCGTTTTGCGGTGCGGCGCATACTCGGTGCCGGCAGCCTTTGGGTCACCGAACTCATCATTACCTACGACAGCGCACCATCTTACACGGTGAGCATCATGGAGTTCACAGACGGCAAGGTTGCCCATGAGACCCAGTACTTCGGCGATCCCTTCCAGCCGGGACCCTCGCGCGCTCAATGGGTCGAGCGGATGAGCTGAGAAGACCGCTGCGTCGAGATCGCGGGGAGGAATATCCGCGTTCTCTTGTGAGAGACACATGCAGATTAAATACAGCCGGGATCACCAATACGTCATCGTCAAGGACGGCGTCGGAACCGTCGGAATAACAAACTACGCTCAGGAAAAGCTCAACGATGTGACCACGGTCGAACTCCCGCACGTCGGCGCGCAGGTGCAGAAAGGCGGCGCCGTCGGCGTTGTCGAGTCCGTCAAGGCTGCAAGCGACTTCTATTCTCCCGTTAGCGGCGAAATTCTGAGTGTAAACGAAGCACTGTCCGGCAAGCCCGAACTTGTCAATCAAGACGCCGAGGGCGCCGGCTGGATCTACAAGATCAAGCTCACCAAGCCTTCCGAACTCGACACGCTGATGGATCGGGAAGCTTACCTGGCTTTCGTACGAGAGCAAGGTTGATGCGCCACGCCTCAAACTGAGGAGATTTTATGCGATCCGATATTGTTCCAGGAGCCATTTTTCCCGACTACGAACTTTCCGACCACACTGCGAAGCGCCAGAAGCTTTCCGAGCTGCAAGGCCAGCATCCCATGGTCCTCGTCCTCAGCCGCGGCGGTTTCTGCCCTAAGGACCGCAGACAGGCTGAAAGGCTCCTCGAACTCCACCGCGAGATTGAGGTTGGCTATTGCCGGCTTGTCACCATCAGTACCGACAACATCACCGAGACGAACGAATATCGTAGCGGTGTCGGCGCTCACTGGCCCTTCCTCTCGGACACGAGACGTATCGTCCAAAAAGATCTCGACATTGCTGAATATACGGATCCCCTCCACAATCCCATGATCCCCCATGTGATTGTCCTCGAGCCCGGCCTCGTCATCTATAAGATCTACAATGGCTACTGGTTCTTCGGCCGGCCCACTCTGGAAGAGCTCCGCCAGGACTTGCGTGCCGTTACCAAAAAATGCCGGCCGGACTGGGACATCACAACACCCGAACTCAAGGCGGCGTGGCAGCAAGGCCGCAAGGACCTCTTCTATCCCTACGGCAAAACCTACGCCCAAACTATCGGTGAACAGGACTAGTGTCCGCGTTAACGCCGGTCGTCGCGGTGAGCAAAGGCTTATAGGCTGAGTTGTTCTTTTCGTCGCAATCCCGCAATGTTAGGCAGATGGTTTAAGCAAGTGACGGTACCTCGTTTACGGGGCGCGTCATCGACGGAGTAAGACGCATTGGTCGCGCTCGGCTCAGAACCTGGCTTGCCTCCCGAGCCGCAGGCGGTGGTTCAGCCTTTGACCCGTGCCGCGATCTTTCTCGTCGCAACAATCAACTCTGGCGGCGCCAGTCGTGAGGCAGTCCGGTCGTTTTGCGGCGACCTTCCGGCGCTATTACGTGCAGTCGGCTTCCGCGATCTTGAGGGAAACCTCTCCTGCGTGATGGGGATTGGATCCGACGCGTGGGACGGGCTCTTTGGTCAACCACGGCCTGCGGAGCTGCACCCTTTTCGGGAAATCAAGGCGGGTCCGCGCCACGCCGTCGCGACGCCCGGCGATCTCCTCTTTCATATTCGCGCCAAGCGCATGGACCTCTGTTTCGAGTTGGCGACGCAGATCGTGGCCCGGCTCGGAGACGCCGTCTCTCTGGTCGACGAAGTGCATGGCTTCCGCTATTTCGACGACCGCGATCTCATGGGCTTTGTCGACGGCACTGAGAATCCAACGGCGCAAGCGGCGATCGAGGCCGCTTATGTGGGCGCCGAAGACGCGCTCTTCGCTGGCGGCAGCTACGTGATCGTGCAAAAATATCTGCACGATATGGCCGGTTGGAACGCGCTGTCGACCGAGGCGCAGGAGCGCATTATCGGGCGCGCCAAACTTTCGGATATCGAACTCGACGACGCGGTGAAGCCGACGTCCGCCCACAACGCACTGACGACCATCACCGAGGATGGCAAAGAAATCAAAATCGTCCGCGACAACATGCCATTCGGCCGCGTCGCCGAAAAGGAGTTCGGTACCTATTTCATCGGCTATGCGCGTTCGCCGCGAACGGCCGAGCAGATGTTGCAGAACATGTTTGTAGGTCTTCCTCCGGGCAATTACGATCGTTTGCTCGATTTCAGCGTCGCAAAGACCGGCAATCTGTTCTTCGTGCCGTCCGCGACATTTTTGGAAAACGTCGGGGATGACGCTCCGCCGGCTGGACTAGGACTTTCGGACCCACCCGCGCCGACGCCGCCACAGCCGGTCTCGAAACGCGACGGTTCGCTCGGCATCGGTTCGCTTAAAGGAGACCACGGCACATGAATAACCTTCACCGCGAGCTGGCCCCGATATCGGACGCTGCCTGGTCCCAGATCGAGGAGGAAGCGTCGCGCACCATCAAACGCTACCTCGCGGGCAGGCGCGTCGTCGACGTGCAGGGTCCGAGCGGCGTCGCGACCCCCGCGATCGGCACCGGCCATTTGCGCGATGTCGCGGCGCCGGCATCCGGGATCCGGGCGCGACAGCGCGAGGTCAAAGCGCTCGTCGAACTTCGCGTTCCCTTCGAACTCGATCGCCAACAGATCGACGACGTGGAGCGCGGCGCCAACGATTCGGATTGGCAGCCTGCCAAGGACGCAGCGCGGCTTTTGGCGTTTGCCGAAGACCGCGCGATTTTCGAAGGCTATGCCGCCGCCGGCATCGGCGGTATCCGCGAGGGCACCAGCAATCCGGTGATGCCGCTTCCGGCCGAGATACGGGCCTACCCGGACGCCATTGCCCAAGCGCTCAGTCAATTGCGGCTTGCCGGCGTCAATGGTCCTTATTCGGTGTTGCTCAGTGCCGACGCCTACACGGGCTTAAGTGAAACCAGCGACCACGGCTATCCGGTCATGGAGCACATCAAACGCCTCGTCGACGGCCAAATCATCTGGGCTCCAGCGATTTCGGGCGCGTTCGTGCTCACCACCCGCGGTGGCGATTTCGGCCTATATATCGGAGAGGATATGTCGATCGGCTTCCTGAGCCATGATGATAAGACCGTCCGGCTTTATTTGGAGGAGACCTTTACCTTCCTCTTGCTGACAACCGAGGCATCGGTTGCGCTGACTGCCCCCAAAGCCACTAAGGCCAACACTAAGGTCAAGTAGCCCTCCTTAATTGGCGATCTCCGCAAAGCGGGGACCGCTCGGAAGGGCGTGCATCTTCGCCCCTAGCGCGGTAGTTTGACGAGCTTCTATCAAACTCTTTCCTTCGAGGACCCACAATGGCTAATGAGAACATGTTAGACTGGAATATCACGCTCGATCAGGTCACGGACGTGACCAGGGCGGAAATTCGCAAGGCGGTCGATAAGAACCTCGATCTTCTTCAAAAAACTGTTTCGTCCTTTCCATTGGGTGACACTGAGTTGGGTGGAAAGGCAAAGGACTTTGCCGAAAAGAACATAACTATCGCTCGTGACTACGTGTACAAACTGATCCAAGCAAATAACGTACTGGACGTCGTGCCGATTCAGTCCGAGTTCATTCAGTCGCAATTGAGTTTATTTAGCGAGCAAATTAAAAGTCTCGGCGAAATTTACACCAAAGCAGCGACAGAAATGCTCAATACGCCTATCAAAAAGTCGTTTTAGCGGACGGTCAGTCAGGCTTGGCGCCTGATCTATTACGCCGCTTTTATCGACGGGAAAGCCGCCGCTTATTGGCACGGACGCGCTTGCTGAAAACTTTAAGCGCTTTGCCAACGACGGCGTGATCGTTACGTCCGCCAACAACCGCCACCGCTGCAGCGACTTGAGCCTCCGCGACCGTCGCCGGCTTCTCGATCACCATCCGGCTCATTTCAGCTTTCGCTCTGGCGCCGCCAGACGCAAGCCGGATCATACGAAGCGCAATCACGCTTTGAGCGTCGAGTCCGAGCTGAACCGTTTTCAGAGTCAGGTCAAACCAAGGATTGAGCACGCAGCGCCGCACTTTCTCTGCTTGCCCACCTAAAGCGGGCGATGCATCCGCCCGAGTAGCCATCCAATGCCCACGGCCACAGCCGCACTCGTATACGGCTGTGTCTCTATAGCGTTTCGGAGCCACTTGTCGAACGTGGTGGCGGTTTCGCGCGCAGCGTCTGCCGTTTGGCCGTAAAGGTCTTGGGCCGTGCCGACCGCTTGTTTGGCCATTCCCTCAGTGCGGGTCCATGCATCGCCCGTAAGCCGGCTGACGCCTTCCTCCACTCTACCGCTTGCGTTTTTCATTGTGCCTTCGATGCGATTCTCATCCATGGCTGATCCTCCTGTCGATGAGGGAACTCGCCGCTTCGGCGAAAGGTTCCGAACGGCCACAAGAGGATCGAAGTCCGGTAGCCATCAGCGACATCGTCCCGGCCTAGGTAGAGGTCGGACTGTTGAGCGGAATATCCGATCTATCGACTTTCGCGCCTTTCTTGTCCGCTTTTTTCATCGCCTTTTTAAGCTTCTTCAGCTTCTTTTTTTCCGCTTTCTTCTTGCCCATTTCGTTCCCTCTCATTGAGATATGGCTGGTCCGCAAAGTGGTGTAACCGGCGCGACGAAATCATCGCGGCTGGGCCGGTCCAATCTGCGGCGAGCGCACCGGCTTGGCCAGGCCGTAGAAAACGATGATGCCCTGGCCGCCGCAACGGGTCGAAACGCCCTCATCGGGCTTGCCGTAGCATGAGGCGGGGTCTTGCCAGTTGTTGGAGACCCAAACGTCCCCGGCGGGATCGATGGAGGCATCGACCAGCAACTGCATGCCGCCGCCCTCATAGCCATGCGAAATCGGATCGCCGGTCTTCATCCCAGCCGGGCATGTCTCAGTGCGGGCGCCGCAAACTTCCATCAAGCCGCCGCCGGGCGCGAAATTGGAAATCCAGGCATGGTCGTTGCCATCGATCGAGACCGCCCACGCACCCCAGATGCTGCCGGGATTGAACGGTGATCCTGGTGCGGGGCTGCCGTCGGGACGCAGCATCGACACGCTTCCCAACCCCGGGTGATTCAACAAGTCTTGAAGAGCAGCGTGATCAAGCGCCGTGAGCGGTCTCTCGGTTAGCTTGAGAGCGAGAAGACGAAGCTTCGTCTCCAGAGTTAATCCCGAACCCACCGTGTTGGTGATCCAGGCATTGCCCTTGCTGTCGATCGCCATGCCCTTGCCGCTGTGGCCGCCGGTGGGAAACACCTCGACCTTGCTCGGATCACTCGCGGGAAAGCGCGTGACCGTGTCGCCGAGGGCGTTGGTGATCCAGATGCGATCCTGCTGGTCGATTGCCAGGTGGAATTGACCTTTGAGTTTACAGGGGCTGTCCTTATTCGGCTTGCCGTCCGTGGACTGGCAATAGAACTTCGCCTTGGTCGGATCGCCCTTCGGCATGTAGACAACCTTGTCATCACCGAAATCCAACGCCCAGACATCGCCACTCGGTGTGACGATGATGCCTTGCATTGTGCTGATCTTGCCGCCGAAATTGTAGCCCTCGGGCGGCGAAAGCGGTTTGCCGGTTTTGTCGAACAGCGAAATCGTCTGGCCGCTGGTGCTGGTTGCCCACACGCGGTCGTTCGCATCGATTGCCGTGCCGAAACCTGGACCAAGCAGGCCGCCGCCGGTGAACCCGCTGGTCATCGGCGAGAGTGGCCCGCCGTTCGGAGCAAACTTCGACAAATTGCCGTCCCACAGATCGTCGTGTCCTTGCCACCCGACGAGGAAGTTGTCGCCGCTCCAGGCATTGCCTTCGCTGTCGAACATTATTTTGGCGCCGTCGGCGTTACCGCCACCAGAGAACTTGAGCGGCAGGACCCACGCACCGGGCGCGAAGCTCAGATAAGGCAAGAACGGCGTTGCGCGCAGATGCTTGCCCTCGGGCACTGGATAGAATGCGTCCAGCAACGCAAAGACGCGCTCCGGCTTGAACCTCCCGGATCGCGTGCGATTGAAAGAGCCGCCTTCAGCGTGTCAGTGGGCGTGTTGCCGTCTCGCCCAGTCGCGGCGGCGAACAAGCTGTCGCAAGCATCGGCCCTCACGCGGGTTGTGCAGCCGGCGAGCACGCTGGACAGCGTGGCGAAGTTCGCCATCGTCGGCGTTTGGGTGCTGTTGAAGCCGTCCTGGATCATGACGCCGTAGCCGCCGGTTTCAAGATCGACGAAGTTCGGCACGTTGCCGGCCGCAACGCGGAGGCCGAGCGCGTAGCCCTTCAGTGCGGTGCCGTCGAGAAACTGAGCGTTCGTCCACGCCGAAGCGACGGTGGTCATCTCGTTGATGACAACTTTGGCCGGCGGCGTGTTGCCCAGTACCGTCAATAGAGCGATGGCCAAATTGTCGCCGTTACTTTTCGCCTGCCCACCCTTGGCGACCAGATACAAGCTGACATCCGTGCCAGGAGTTTCTTGGCTGAGCAGCAGGAAGCGGCCGTCGCTGCCGGACTTCACTTGAGCCAGTTGCCTGGGTTCGCCCGCGCTCGCAGCCCACAGAGTGACGGTGGAATTTGCAGCGCCACCCGCTTGGACCTGCCCTTCAATGCGAACGTCAGCTGCAGCGGGGTTACACGCCCAGAAGAATAGGCCACACATCGCCAGAACTGCGGCTCTGCTGGCTTTTCCGATCTCGATCATAAGCTGATCTCCGCTTTGAGAAAGCAACTGGATTTAGCCGAATTTGAGGGTGGGGATTAATGTTCCCGAGGATGTCGGGCGAACATTGACGCTTTTCCGGCGGCCACTACACGCAGGACATGGAATGCGCCAGGGCGGCGCTGGCGGCGATCGGCGCCGACGCAATGTAGCTTAAAGCCCCTAAGGCCGGCACGACCCGTCCAGGCTGTGGCAGAAGTGGCCGGCATGGCAGTAATGGAAACGGCCGGTCGTGCCGATATGGCACTCGCAGGTCACCATCGTGACCGGCCCTTCCGGACAATGCGGATAGCGCTTGTATTTCATGGCGGCGGACGCGTCCTGTGCCAGCAAAGGCACAAACAGGAAAGGTAGAATCACAATGGCGATGCGCATGTTGCCCTCGTGGTTGATGCGTCGCTTTGTAGCATAGCCCGCGCTGGCCGCTAAACGCGCTACTGCCTTAAGTTTAGAGGCTGCTTTTTACCCGCAGACCGTTTCGTCGTATGCTGACGATCGAGGCACGCGGGGGCGACGTGGGCGAGCGGGGCGACGGCGTCGAACTGACACACGAACAGCGGATCCACTGGCTGCGGCTCATCCGCAGCCCGAATATCGGTCCGCGCGGTATTATGGCGCAAACTGTGGGAAAGCGGTTGAATTTCCGCACAGGTAGGGCCGCTAGGGATTCATTTCTTGTGGCGTTTGCGCCATAATACCGGGTCCGCGCACCTTCCGCGCGCTCTTGAATCATTTCGGCGGAGCGCGTGCTGCGCTCGAAGCCTTGCCGACCCTGGCGCGGCGCGGCGGCGCTTCCGGGCCGGTCGAGATTTTTTCTCGCGAGGACGCCGAGCGCGAACTTGCCGCCGCGCAAAAGCTCGGCGTCGCGCTGGTCGCGCTCGGCGAGGCGGCCTACCCTCCCCGGCTGCCCATGATCGACGACGCGCCGCGGCTTCTCGCCGTCCGCGGCAATGCCGCGACGTTGTCGCGGCCCATGGTCGCGATCGTCGGGTCGCGTAATGCCTCGGGCGCCGGTATGAAATTCACGCAAATGATCGCGCGCGAACTTGGCGAAGCCGGCTTTGTCGTCGTCTCAGGCCTGGCGCGCGGCATCGATGCGGCGGCGCATGGCGCGAGCGTCGAGAGCGGCACGGTCGCCGTGCTGGCCGGCGGCCAAGACCGCGTTTACCCACCCGAGCACGTCGAGCTTTTGGAGTCGCTGCTTGCCGCCGGCGCCGCGGTCTCCGAAATGCCGCTCGGCTGGGAGCCGCGGGCGCGCGATTTTCCCCGCCGCAACCGTTTGATCTCCGGCCTCTCGCTCGGCGTCGTCATTGTCGAAGCGGCCAAGCGCTCGGGCTCGCTCATCACCGCGCGCTTCGCGCTCGAACAGGGCCGCGAGGTTTTTGCCGTTCCCGGTTCGCCGCTCGACCCGCGCGCCGAAGGAACCAACGGGCTCATCAAACAAGGCGCGACGCCGGTGACCGAAACCGCCGACATCATTTCGGTGCTGCGGCCGATCCTCGACGAGAAAGTGCTGCCGGCGCGCGAGCCGGCGGAAGAACGGCCGATCGAAGAGGCCGAGCCCGCGCCCGACCAACGGGGCGCGTATCGTCTCGCTCCTTCGCCCCTCGCCCGTGCAGGTCGACGATCTGGTGCGGCTGTCGCAAAGCTCGCCGGCGGTGGTGCGGATGGTGCTTTTGGAACTTGAAATCGCCGGCCGATTGGAGCGGCACGGCGGCGGATTGGTCTCTTTGATCTAGGAGTCGGCTTTTTTAGGCCTTAGCCCCAGCTGGCTCGCCATCACGCGGTCGACCAGGCGCTTGGGCAGATTGCGCAGCATGAAATCCAGCACCGGCTGCGGCGACACCGCGTAGCGCACTTTCGGCTTTGCGGCGGTGAGCGCGTGAAAGACCGCTTCGCCGATCCGCTCCGGCGGCAAGCCTTTTTTCGCCTCACCGCGCGCCAGTTCGCGCAGTTTTTCGAGCGGCACCGCATACGGCGTGTTGGCATACGGCGCGGTGTCGATCTGCTCACCTTTCCCCCAGATCTCGGTCTTGACCGCGCCCGGCCCGATGACGATGACGTCGATCCCGAACGGCAACAGCTCTCGCCGCAAACTCTCCGACAAACCTTCGACCGCGAATTTGGACGAATTGTAAGGCGCGCCGAACGGCAGCGCGGTACGGCCGCCGACCGAGCCGATGTTGATGATGCGGCCGGGCGGACCCTTAAGCCGCGGATCGGTGCCAAGGAGCGGCGCAAAGGCTTGGGTCGCGATCACCATGCCGACGAGATTGACCTCGATCTGATGGCGGAAATCCGCAATCGGCAGCCCGAGCAGCGGACCGAAAACGGCGATGCCGGCATTGTTGACCAGACCGAAGAGCTTCTCGCCGGCGAGTTGACCGCGCACTTGATCCGCTGCCGCGTTGACCGACGCCTCGTCGGTAACGTCGAAGACGAGCGGCACGAAATTATCGCCAAACTCCAGTATCAGACGCTCGGCGTCGGTGGTTTTGCGGACGCTGCCGAAAACGCGAAAGCCGTTTTCGATGAGAACTTTGGTGCTGCCCCAACCGATGCCCGTCGACGTCCCGGTAATCACCACGCTGCGCATTGACGGCTCCTGTAATAACCCCGGCCGGGCCGGGATTGACCCAGCCCGTTTGCATCTTAAAGGTATTTCCGACAGTTAAATGTACACGCTGCCCCCGGGACGGAAGATGATTGCGCGGCGAGCCGTGCTTTTGGCCGCGCTGTCGCTTGCGACAGCGGCCGCGCAAGCACAGACCGAATCCTTTGCCGCCTTTCTCGACCAAATGTGGCCTGAAGCCGCGCGACAAGGCATTTCGCGCGCCACCTTCGACGCTGCGTTCGCCGGTCTTTCGCCGGACCCCGCCGTGATCGCGGCCACGCGGCACGCGCCCGAATACGGCAAGCCGTTCGGCGCTTATGTCGCGAGCCTCGCATCGCCGTCGCGCATCGCAACGGGCATGCGCAAATCGGCGCAATGGGCGCCGACCTTGCATGCGGTGGAAGAACAATTCGGCGTCGATCGCGGCATCGTCGTCAGCATCTGGGGGATCGAATCGTCCTTCGGCGAAGGCGAACCGCATTGGGACGTGTTTCGGTCGGTTGCGACGCTGGCGCTAGCGCGCTTTCAGCACCCGCTGTTCCACGACGAATTGTTGAGCGCCCTGCAAATCCTTCAGGCCGGACGCATCCCGCGCCGGGAATTCGTCGGCTCGTGGGCGGGCGCCATGGGCCAGACCCAATTCCTGCCGTCGAGCTATTTGAAATACGCGGTCGATTTCGACGGCGACGGCAAAGCCGACATCTGGCACGACGTGCCCGACGTACTCGCCTCGATCGCCAATTATTTGCAGAAAACCGGGTGGCAACCGAATTTGCCCTGGGGCTTTGAGGTCACCGTGCCGCGCCCGTTCGACTATCGGTTAAGCCGGGGCACCTTCGCCGAATGGACGCAACGCGGCCTACGGCGCGCCGACGGTGCGGCGTTTCCGGCGAGCGGCGACGCCATTCTTTTCTTCCCAAGCGGGGCAGCGGGACCAGCCTTTCTGGTCACCGAAAATTTCGTCGTGCTCAAAAAATTCAACAATTCGGACGCGTACGCACTTGCGGTCGGTGCGCTTGCGGATCAGCTGCATGGTCTTCCGCCGTTTCGCGCGGTCTGGCCGGTGGACGATTTCCAGCCCTCGCGCGATCAGCGCATCGCGCTCCAGCGCCGGCTCGCCGCCCTTGGGTATAAAGTGCAGGATTTCGACGGCCACTTCGATTTCGACCTGCGCGACGCGGTGCGAGACCTGCAAGCCAAGTTCGACATGATCCCCGACGGCTATCCGAGCCGGGTCTTCCTCGATCGCGTCGGCGTACGCGCGCTTTAAGCCGCGCGACCCGACCTTGCTCCTAAGTGGCTTCGTCGTCGGCTTGGCCAAAACCTTTGGCGATCTGATCCGCCTCCATCCGCGCCATGTCGAGAATGTATCCGAGCGTGTCAAAGCCACGGCTCTCGGCAAGCATGGTCAATTCCTCGGTTATCGCGGCGATATAGGCGGCTACATCGTGGGGCTCCGCCGACAAGAAGCCCGGTTCCTCAGGCATCATTGCAACGGCCGCTTCCTCCGCCGCCGGTAAATTCATGGCCGGGCCGATAGGATAGTCACACTCGTTTTTATACATGTTTTTAAATGTAGCAACCATTAAGCGTGAAACTGAGGCGTCAGCAAATAATTTTCCGGGCGGAATTTGCGCCTTGTAGCCACGGTTTTAAGGCCAAGGAGGCTATTCCGGCGCGGGTTAGCGATTTGACAGGGAGGGTTGCATTACCCATGTTCCCGGCGGCTTGCGCCCCAGGGTTTTGCCCGTGGGGAGCCTAAAAAGCCGATAAGTCAACGGGTTATCATGAATCTTGTGGTAGTGGAATCGCCTGCCAAGGCGAAAACGATCAATAAGTACCTCGGACGCGGCTACGAGGTATTGGCCTCTTATGGCCACGTGCGCGACCTGCCGGCTAAGAACGGCTCGGTCGATCCCGACCACGATTTCCGCATGATCTGGGAAGTGGATGCCAAGGCGCAGAAGCGGCTGAACGATATCGCCGAAGCCGCCAAGGGTGCCGACAAAGTCATTCTAGCGACCGACCCGGACCGCGAGGGCGAAGCCATCTCCTGGCACGTCTTGGAAGTGCTCAAGCAAAAGAAGGCGCTCAACGGGCAGCCGATCGAACGGGTGGTGTTCAACGCCATTACCAAGCAGTCGATCGCCGAGGCCATGAAGCACCCGCGGACCATCGACCAGGCTTTGGTCGATGCTTACCTGGCGCGCCGGGCGCTCGATTATCTCGTCGGCTTCACCCTGTCGCCGGTGCTGTGGCGCAAGCTTCCCGGAGCGCGCTCAGCCGGTCGGGTGCAATCGGTCGCGTTGCGGCTCGTCTGCGACCGCGAACGCGAAATCGAGAAATTCGTCCGCCGGGAATATTGGTCGCTGATCGCGACACTGGCGACGCCGCGCAACGAGACCTTCGAGGCGCGGCTCGTTGGCGCCGACGGCAAGAAGCTACAGCGGCTCGACATCGGTTCCGGCGCCGAGGCGGAAGCCTTCAAGCAAGCGCTTGAAACGGCAACCTTCACCGTTGCCACGGTCGAGGCGAAGCCGGTCAAGCGGCACCCGCAGCCGCCGTTCACCACCTCGACGCTGCAGCAGGAAGCAAGCCGCAAGCTCGGCTTTGCGCCGGCGCACACCATGCGGGTGGCGCAGCGGCTCTACGAAGGCATCGACATCAGCGGCGAGACCGTCGGTCTCATTACTTATATGCGTACTGACGGCGTGCAGATTGCCGACGAAGCGGTCACCGCCGTTCGCCGTGTGATCGAAGCCGATTACGGCGCCAAATATGTCCCGTCGGCGCCGCGCCGCTACGAAACCAAGGCCAAGAACGCCCAGGAAGCGCACGAGGCCATTCGCCCGACCGACCTCGCGTGCCGGCCGAGCGAGATCAAGAGCTCCCTCGATGCCGATCAGGCCAAGCTCTATGAGCTGATCTGGTTGCGCACGGTCGCGAGCCAGATGGAATCGGCCGAGCTCGAACGCACGACCGTCGACATCCTCGCCAAGGTCGCCGCCCGGCTTCTCGAACTGCGGGCCACCGGCACAGTGGTGAAATTCGACGGCTTCCTTACGCTCTATCAGGAAAGCAGCGACGACGACGCCGACGACGAGGAATCCCGCCGTTTGCCGCCGATGAGCGCCGGCGAAAACCTGGCCAAGCGGGCGATCGCGGCCGACCAGCATTTCACCGAACCGCCGCCGCGTTATTCGGAAGCGTCACTGGTCAAGCGCCTTGAAGAGCTCGGCATCGGCCGGCCGTCGACCTATGCGTCGATCCTCCAGGTGCTCAAGGACCGCAAATATGTGCGGCTCGACAAGCGCCGGCTTTATCCGGAGGACCGCGGCCGCATCGTGGTGGCTTTCCTCGAAAGCTTCTTTGCCAAATACGTCGAATACGATTTCACCGCCGGCCTCGAAGAGCAGCTCGATCTCATCTCCAACCACGAGATCGACTGGCGCACCGTGCTGCGGGATTTCTGGCGCGATTTCATCGGCGCGATCGACGACACCAAGGATCTGAAAATCTCGCAGGTCATCGACGCGCTCGACGAGCTGTTGGCGCCGCATCTGTTTCCGCCGCGCGCCGACGGCAGCGATCCGCGCGCTTGTCCGAACTGCAGCAGCGGCCGGCTGACGCTCAAACTCTCCAAATTCGGTGCCTTTATCGGGTGCGCGAATTATCCCGAATGCCGCTACACCCGGCCGCTCACGGCGTCGGCCGACGGCTCGGATTTCGGCACCAAGAATCTCGGCGTCGATCCCAAGAGCGGACTTGAAGTGACTTTGCGCTCGGGACGCTTCGGTCCCTATGTGCAGCTCGGCGATGCGGTCGAAAAAGAAAAGCCCAAGCGCGCCGGCCTGCCGAAAGGCACTGTGCCCGATGATGTCGATCTCGAACGCGCGCTTGCGCTCCTGTCCTTGCCGCGGGAGGTGGGCCGCCATCCGGAAGATGGCGAACCGATCCGCGCCGGCATCGGCCGCTTCGGCCCTTATATCCAGCACGGCAAGACCTACGCCAATCTCGAGCCTGGCGATGACATTTTCCACATCGGGCTGAACCGGGCGGTCACGCTCATTGCCGAAAAGCTCGCCAAGGGACCGCGCCGCCGCTTCGGCGCCGATCCGGGTCGCGCGCTCGGCATGCATCCGACCAAGGGCGGCCCGATCGTAGCCAAGAATGGCCGCTACGGTCCTTATGTCAGCCACGAGGGCGTCAACGCCACGCTGCCCTCAGACAAGACGCCGGAAACCGTTACGCTCGAAGAAGCCGCAGCGCTCGTCGACGCCCGCGCCGAAAGGAGCGGCCCCGCCCCGCATGCCCGCCCGCGCAAAGCGAAGCGTCCCTCGCCCGGTACCGCGCGGCACATCAAAGCTTCATCGAAACGGCCGGGGGCCCGCGCTGGCAAACGGCCCACTACCGGCAAACCGCAACGCAAATCCACTCAAGCCGCCGAATAAACCGATCCTCCGGACCTTGACCGCCATCATTGGCTGCCGAACATAGCCAATGAGAAGACTATGACCCGCACCTCCCTCCCCTCGCGCGAGGAGCTGCTTGCCTTTATTCGCGAGCACGCCGGCAAGGTGGGCACGCGCGAGATTGCCCGCGCCTTTGGCGCCAAGAACGCCGATCGCGCCGCGCTCAAACGCATGCTGCGCGAACTCGCCGAAGGCGGCCATATCGAGCGGCGCCGCAAAAAGCTGCATCGCCCCGGCACTTTGCCCCCGGTCGTGCTTGCCGACATCACCGGCCGCGATAGCGACGGCGAGCTGCTGGCGCGGCCGACGGAATGGGACGAAGAGACCCATGGCGCACCGCCGGTCATCCACGTCGCCGCCTTGCGCCGCGCCAAACCCGGTGAAGTCGCCGGCGTCGGCGACCGCGCACTGTTGCGGATCGAGCGCAGTGACGAAGAGATCAACGGGCGCGTCATCAGGCTCATCGACCGCGCCAAGCATCGCATCCTCGGCATTTTTCGCGGCCTGCCGAATGGCGGCGGCCGTCTCGTGCCGATCGACAAGAAACAGCTCGGCCGCGAATTGACCATTCCGCGCGAGCACACGCACGGCGCCGTCGACGGCGACCTGGTCGCGGTGGAAGTGGCGCGCCACGGCCGTCTCGGACTGCCCCAAGGTTCGGTAGTCGAGCGGCTCGGCTCGCTCAAATCCGAGCGGGCGGTGAGCCTGATCGCCATTCATGCCCACGGTATTCCGCATACTTTTGGCCGCGCTGAGCTTGCGGAAGCTCAGGCGGCGCGGCCGGCGACGCTTGAGGGGCGCGAAGATTGGCGCACTACCCCTTTTGTCACCATCGATCCGCCCGACGCGAAGGACCATGACGACGCGGTCCACGCGATTGCCGATCCCGATCCGCACAATGCCGGTGGGTATATTGTCTTCGTCGCGATTGCCGATGTCGCCCACTACGTGCGGCTGGGATCGGTGCTCGACGGCGAAGCGCAGAAGCGCGGCAATTCGGTGTATTTCCCCGACCGCGTCGTGCCGATGCTGCCGGAACGCATTTCCAACGATCTGTGCTCGCTGCGCCCGAACGAAGACCGGCCGGCGCTCGCGGTGCGTATGGTGGTCGGCGCCGACGGCCGCAAGCGCTCGCACACTTTTCATCGCGTGATGATCCGCTCGGCGGCACGGCTCCATTACGAGCAGGCGCAGCTTGCGGTGTCTGGCCGCACCGACGAGGTCACCGAACCGATCGTGGAGAAGATCCTCGGACCGCTTTATGCCGCCTACCGGGCGGTGCGCCACGCCCGCGACGAGCGGGCGCCGCTCGATCTCGAACTTCCCGAACGCAAGATCGTGCTCAAATCCGACGGCACCGTCGATCGCGTGATCATGCCGCAACGGCTTGAGGCCCACCGGCTGATCGAAGAATTCATGGTCCTTGCGAACGTGGCAGCGGCGGAGACCTGCGAGCGCGCGCGCGTGCCGCTGATCTATCGCGTGCATGACGAGCCGACACCGGAAAAGCTCAATGCGTTGCGCGAATTTCTGGCCACCCTCGACATTTCGCTGCCGAAAGCCGGCGCGCTCCGCCCGGACGCGTTCAACCGCATCCTTTCGCGGGTGAAGGGCCGCGAGATCGATCGCCTGGTCAATGAAGTCGTGCTGCGGAGCCAGGCGCAGGCCGAATATTCGCCAGAGAATTACGGTCATTTCGGCCTCAATTTGCGCCGCTATGCCCACTTCACCTCGCCAATCCGCCGGTACGCCGACCTCGTCGTGCATCGCTCTTTGATCCGCGCGCAAAAACTGGGCGCCGATGGATTGGCGGAAGCTACCGACACCCGCGCGCTGTCGGAAATCGCCGCCAACATTTCCGCAACCGAGCGCCGCGCCATGAAGGCAGAGCGCGAGACCGCCGACCGGCTGATCGCGCACTTTTTGGCCGACCGCGTCGGCGCCACCTTCGACGGACATATTTCCGGCGTCACGCGTGCCGGCTTGTTTGTCGAGCTCGACGAGACCGGCGCCGACGGTCTTGTGCCGGCGCGGTTCATCGGCGACGAATATTTCCGCTTCAACGAAGCGGGGCGAAGTTTTGAAGGCCGTGCGGCGACCTATCGGCTCGGCGACCCGGTGACGGTCGAGCTTGTGGAGACAGCGCCGGTCGCCGGTGCGTTGCGCTTTCGCCTGTTACCGAGCCCGCACGCACAGGGCACCGAGCGGCCTAGACACCCTGCGCCGCGGCAGCGCAAAATCGCGCCGCAGCACAAACGCGGAAGCCGCCGAGGCAAGAAGTGACCAAAGACGATCCCGAACCGATGGTCGGGCGCGGTGACGCGAAGGACCGCGCCGAGCGGCTGACCAATACCGTGCGCGACCTGTCCTCGCCGGTCTTGCGCCCACGCGACTCCGCGACGCTGATCCTGGTGGACCGCGCGCATGCGGTGCCGACGGTGTTGCTCGGCCGCCGGCATGAGCGCCACAAATTCATGCCAGGCAAATTCGTTTTTCCCGGCGGCCGGGTCGAGCTCAAAGACAAGGTCATTCCGACCGCCGCGCCGTTGCATCCGCGCGATACCGAGCGGCTGATGAAGCGCGTCCGGCATCCGAGCGCCGGCAAGGCGGCGGCATATGCACTCGCCGCCATCCGCGAAACTTATGAAGAAACCGGATTGATGCTCGGCGTGCCGTCGGACAAGCCGATCCCCAATCCGCCGGAAGAATGGGCGGCATTTGCCAAGGCCGGCATCCTTCCCGACTTAAGCGCGCTGCATTTCATCGCTCGCGCCATCACGCCACCGGGGCGCCCGCGCCGTTTCGACAGCCGCTTTTTCGCCGCCGATTATTCGGCACTCGCGTGTCAGGACGACGGCTTTGTTGGCGCCGATTCCGAATTGGTCGAAGTCGTGTGGATACCGATCAACGAGGCGCGTCAGCTCGATATTCCAGGCGTTACCGCGATCGTGCTGGAAGAGCTGCAGGACCGCGCCGCCACCGGCATGAGCCATGACCACCCGGTGCCGCTATACCGGATGCTCAACAAGAAGTTCCGCCGCGAGCTCCTTTAACCCCGCAACTTAACCCCGTAACGCCCTATTTTCTTAACTTTAGCGCCCTCGCGAACTCCTTCGCGCCGCATGATCTTTTTCGGAAAACCGCTTCCACTTTTCCGGATCATGCACTAGGTTGCGGCTCAATTCCGGAACCGATTTCGAGGTTTGGCCATGGCCAAGAACGTCAATATCAAGATCAAGCTCGTCTCTAGCGCCGATACCGGCTTCTATTACGTCACGCGCAAGAATTCGCGCACCATGACCGACAAGCTGGTGAAGAAGAAATACGACCCCGTCGCCAAGAAGCACGTGGAATTCCGGGAATCAAAAATCAAGTAAGACTAAGATTTGCGCACGCTGCCATGCCCGGCGTTACGCCGGGCATTTGCTTTTCGACACGCAAAACAAGGTGGCCGGCCGGGAGCGGCGTCATGAGGAGGCCACTCGCACCGCCCCCGTGCCGGCCGAACCCCACGGACCCAGGAGATGCGGCGGACCTGAGCACTCCGTAGGG
>CAYWNY010000026.1:0-29265 GCA_964459765.1 uncultured Hyphomicrobiales bacterium
TGCGCGCGCCGCCGACGCCGTAGAACGCCGCCGACGGATTGGTCACCTCGATGAATGACGCGAGCCCTATGCCGCGATAAATGCCGCGGGTGCGCAGCCGCGCCTGCTCGGCGAGTAGGTTATCGTAATCCATCAACGCCAAAATCTTGTCGAGCGAAGCATGATGGGAGAGCTTTTCGAATTTGATGCCGGAAGCGCCGGTCATCGGATACGCATCGTCGGCGATGAGATTCTTCCGCCGCAATGCGGCCGGATCCATGCCGATCTTCGCCGCCGCGAGATCGACCAGCCCCTCGGTGACCGCGGTCGCGATCGGGTGGCCGACGGCGCGGTACTGACACATGACGTTCTTGTTCTGAAACACTACGCGGGCGCGGGCGCGGTAATTGGCGCAAGCGTAGGGACCGCCGACCAGATTGACCACCTGGTTGGCCTCGATGCCGCTGGTGCGCGGATAGACCGAGTAGGGGCCGATGCCGGTCAGGTCGTCGATCTCGAACGCGGTGATGGTGCCGTCGTTTTTGACGCCGATCTTGGCGTGCACCCGATGGTCGCGGGCGTGGATGTCGGTGACGAAACTCTCCAGGCGATCGGCGACGAATTTGACCGGCCGGCGGAGCAGCTTGGAGAGCGCCACCGTCGCCATCTCGTCGGCATAAATGTGCACCTTAATGCCGAACGAGCCGCCGACGTCCTTGGTGAGCACGCGCACCTGATGCGCTTCGAGATTGAGGTGCTTGGCGAAGACGTCCTGCGTCATGTGCGGCGCTTGGGTGCCGTGATAGACGGTGAGCCGTTCCTCGGCCGGATTCCAGTCGGCGACGATGGCGCGCGGCTCGTTGGTGACGCCGGTGTGGCGACCGAACAGAAACGTCGTCTCGACGACGGCGTCGGCCTGGGCAAAGCCGCCGTCGGGGTCGCCGGCGGTCAGCGCGCGCTCGAAGGTGAGATTGTCGCCGAGCGACGGATGGATCACGGGCGTGGACGCGTCCAGCGCGGCTTCCGCGTCGGTGACGGCGGCAAGGGGTTCATAGTCGACGGCGACCAGCGCGCAGGCGTCTTCAGCCTCGGCGCGCGTGCGCGCGACCACGGCGGCGACCGCTTCGCCTTGCCAGCAGGCGCGCTCGACGGCGATGGCGTATTGCGGCGCCGATTTGATGCCCTTGAGATGGGTGAGCACGCCGACCCACGGCGTGATTACTTCGGCGAGCTCGGCGCCGGTGACGACGGCGACGACTCCGGGCGCCTTTTTTGCTTCCGCGGTCTCGATGGCCTTGATGCGCGCATGCGCATGCGGCGAGCGCACGAAGGCCACATGCAGCATGCGCGGCAGCGTTACGTCGCTGACATAGAGGCCGCGGCCTTGCGTCAGCCGCGCCAGATTCGGCCGCGGCACCGAGCGGCCGATATAGGAATTCGGCCGGTCGAGCGCGGAAAGGCCGGACGGCTGATCGTCGGCGATTTTCACGCTTTGCCTCCCGCCCTCGCTACTGCGACTGCTTCCACGGCGTCGACGATCGCCTGATAGCCGGTACAGCGGCAGTAATTTCCGGACATATGCTCGCGGATCGCGTCGCGGCTTGGCACGCCGCCGCGCGCGAGAAGCTCCTGCGCGCCGATCAGCATGCCGGGCGTGCAATAGCCGCATTGCAGCGCGTTGCGCGCGGCGAACGCGTGCTGCAAATCGGCGATGGCGCCGGAATCCGATAAGCCTTCGATGGTATCGACACGGGTGCCGTCGCATTGCACCGCCAGCACAAGGCAGCCGCGCACCACTTCGCCGTCGACGAGCAGAGTGCAGGCGCCGCAGACGCCGTGCTCGCAACCGACATGCGTGCCCGTGAGCGCGAGATCGTCGCGCAGGAAATCGACCAGCGTCTTGCGCGCCTCAACGCGGGCCGACACATCCTCGCCGTTGACGCGCAGGCTGATGTCGAACTGGCGCACGCCCATTTTCCGCCCCGGAAGCCGTTTTTTCTTAAGCCGCATTGATAGCATCGCGCGCGCTGGCGGCCCAGAGGCGGGAGAGGGGTTGCGCAAGGGGGCGCTTATCGGCTTGTTTGCCGGTGGCCCAAGGCAGCCGCCACATGCCGCCAGTTCAAGAGGAAACGACCGTGCCGGATAATTTGAGCGAACTGATCGAGGAGCTCGTCCTCGCCAACCGCATCCTGTCCAACGAACGCGTGCTCGATGGCTTCGGCCATGTCAGCGTCCGCCACCCTTCCGACCCGGGCCGCTATTTGCTGTCGCGGGCGCGCGCGCCGCTCATGGTCGAGCCCGACGACATCCTCGAATACACACTCGATTCCGAGCCGGTGAAGCGCTCGAGCGCGCGGCCCTATTCCGAACGCGTCATTCACGGCTGCATCTATCAGGCGCGCAGCGACGTTATTGCGGTGTGCCACAATCACGCGCCGGCGGTGCTGCCGTTTTGCGTCGCCGGCAAGGCGATCGTACCGGTGTTCCATGTCGGCGCCACGATCGGCGAGCAAACGCCGTTCTGGGACCAGGCGGATGAATTCGGCGACACCAATCTGCTCGTCACCAAGCCGGAGGAGGGGCAATCGCTGGCGCGCGCGCTCGGCAAACATTCGGTGGTGCTGATGCGCCGGCACGGCGCCACGGTGGTCGGCGGCGGTTTAAAGGAACTCGTGTCGCGCTCGATCTTTCTGTGTCAGAACGCCGAGTATCAGATGCGCGCCTATCTGTTGGGGACGCCGTCGCCGTTGCGTCCGGGCGAAGTCAAGCTAGCCGGGGGCGTCAACGTCATGCCGACGGTGGTGAGCCGAACCTGGGAATATTGGGTGCACCGGCTCGAAGCAGCAGGCGATTGGCCGCTGCCGGCGAAGGCCGCTCCGACTGCGACCGCGGAAAAGGACAAGCGGCGACGCTAGTGATTGGCGGCGGCGCAGTGTTGCCCGAGCTTTCAATTTCCGGTGCTGGCATTAGCGTCGTCGGCGAATAGCCGCGTCAATTTATCCAGATCCGTCGCATCGAGCTTCGATTGATTATCGCGCAGCAGTTGTGCAGCCTGGGCTAGATCGCGCTTGGCATCTTCGCTATCGCCGGATTCAGCAAATTCCGAGCCGGCACGGTGAAGATATTCGATGTCGCGCGCAACCAGATCGGCGTTGACCGGCTTATTGGTTTCCTTGGCGAAGACGTCCGCGGCCGCCTTGAGGAAGTGCGTGGCTTGATCGAAGCCGGCAGCCGCTTCGCGATGATTGCCCAATGCCAGATCGATGTAGGCTTGCGCGGCCGCAACGTTGGCCTCGGATTCGTTGAGATCGTATTCCCACAGCTTCTTGGCGCCGGCGTCGTCGTGAATCTTCTGGCGCAGCTCCAGCGCCTTCGCGAACGTCTGCTTGGCGTTTTTCAATTGGGTCGTGTGGTCGCCCTCGCCGGCGTCGGCAAGCTTGAGCGTGGCATTGCCTTGATTGTCGTAGGTCCAGGCCAGCGCCGACAAGCGGTACAGATTCTTGGGGTCGCGTTCGACCACGAGTTTGAGGACGCGCGCCGCACCGTCGAACTCGCCGATCGCTTCGCCGAAATCGCCGTTCTTGACGTCGATCAGCCCGATGTTGTTGTCGATCAGCGCCAGCTGATGCGGCGAGACCAGGCTGTCGAAAAGATGTTCGTTCAGATCCTGGAAGGTTTTCCGCGCCTCTTTGAAACGGTCCGCCGCCTTTTGCCGCCCGGCTTTCCGTTGCTCGCCGTCGCCGCGCTCGCTCCGCTCTCGTTCCACGTCGCCCTGCTTGTTGATCGCCCATGCCACGTCGGCGTAGAACACCGGCTCGGCGTGGCCGGTTTTGGTAAGGTCGAGGCGGATATCGTAACATTCGCCGTAATATTTTGCCGCCTGGTCGATCTTGCCGAGATGTAACAGCAGAAGGTCCCCCATCTCTTCCTTCACGTCGGCAAGCGAACGGCGCCATCGCCACACGTCCGGGTTGCCGCCATGCGCGGCCAGCAGATCGTTCAGGATCGCGATGGCTTGATCATATTCGCTCGCGGCCGCGTCGTCTTCGGCGGCCTCCCAGTGCGCCAGTCCGATAAAACGCCGGCTGCGCGACAGCTGATGCAAGGCTTCCAGGTCGCCGCTCTTGGCGAGCGGCTGCAAGTAGCCGAATGCCGTTTCCGCCTCTTTCCGCATCCGGGGCAGATCGGCGCGGTCCCAGTCGATCTCGGCGAGGATAAGCAACGTCTGCGCACGTTCGAGCTCGATCGTCTGGTCGCCGGTAACGGAAAACTCGTCCATGGTCTTGTTCACCGGTTCGATCAGCGCCTGAACGGTATCGAGCTGCGCGATCGGCTGCACGACTTCCGCGGTGGTAATGAGCGATGAAAGCGCGGCTCTGGCGGCGGCAAGATTGCGCGATGCGTTGCGCCATTGCCCGACCGCCAACACCCCAAGCGCCGCCACAACGACCAGGCCGGCAATTGCCGCCATCGACGTACGCCTGTTCGCGTCGGCGGCTTTTTTGGCCGCCTCGGCGCGTCTTGCCTCGGCAGCCGCCAGCGCCTCGGCGTCCTTGGTCCGCCGTTCTTGCTCGGCGCGCTCGCGCGCGAGCCGCTCTTGCTCCTCGCGCTGTTCTCCCTCGTCGCGGGCGCGGCAGGCGCCAATGTAGTCGCGTGCGGTGGACGGAAAATCCAGAACGAGATCGGCGCGGGCGATGGCGCGCTCGGCGAATTCCAGGCGGCTGCCGGTGTGATCGAGCCAATCGTCGCGGCGGCCGTTGTCGGCCCAGTCTTTGGCGGCGCGTTTGACGACTTCTATCGCCGTCAAGAGAACGCGGTCCTCTTCCAGCCAGCCGCGCAGATCGTCCCATTGCCGCAACAGAGCGTCGTGGGCCGGCTCGATGGTGATCTCGTGCCGGTCGCGGCCGGCTTCGTGCACGATGGTGCGATCGGTGGCGAGGAGCTTGTTGTCGCGTAGCAGCATCACCAGCGACGCAGCTTCGGCCGGTATATCTTTCAGCTTGGCGATCCGCCGGCGCGGCAGCCCGGTTTCGGGATCGATGCCCGCGAGCAGCGGAATCATGCCGCGGCGCAGGAGCGTGAGCCGTTCGCTCGGATCTTTCACAATCGCGGGGTTGCGATCGGCGAGCGACAAAGCGCGCCGGACCGCGGCGGCGATCGCGCCTTTGATGCCGCCGAACCGCACGTAGTCAACGAGCGTCAACTTTCCGCTGCCGCCGTATTCGAGATAAAGCTGCTCCAACGTGAAGGAGAGCAGCGGCAAGGCGTCGCTCGATCCGCCGCTCTGCAGGTCGACGAGCAGCTTGTCGACCAACAATGGATCGAGCGTAAGCTCGCGGCCGGTTCGCTCCAGCCGGTGGGCCGGACCTTCGATGACTTCCTTGTAGCTGCCGGTCGGCATCGGCAACAGCGGCAACGTGTGTTGCCGCAATCCTTCGAGTTTCTTCGAAGTCTCGAGCTTGTCGTAGGAGTCGGAGCGGATGGTGAATATCACCAGCAGCGCCGGATCGTCTTGCGGAACCAGGTCGCGGATCAGCTCGAGCAGCATTTCGCCTTCGTGGGTGCCGTCGCCTTCCAGCAGTTCCTCGGCTTGATCGATCGCCAGCACGATGATCGGCTGCTTGGCGCCGTCGGCGTGCAACATCGTCCTGCTGACGTGATCGGCCAATTGCTTGAGCAGCGGCCGCAGCGTTTGCGCGCCACCATCGATGGCAGCGCGGACGCTGGCCCTGGTGCGCGCATCGCCGCGCAACGCAAATGCCGTTTCGATGGCGTGCAGGAGGCCGTTGTCTTCGCCGGTCACGGCTGATCGTTCGGGCCGGATCACCCGCAAGGGGAGGAAATTGGCGTCGTCGCGCGCCATCCGCGGCAACAGGCCGGCACGGAGGAAGGATGATTTGCCGGCGCCCGACGCGCCGAGGATGACAAACAGCCGCGGCGCGGATGCGTCGCGCAACCCGCGCAGCGCGTCGAGCGTTTCGACAATCGGTCCCTGGCGACCGAAGAAAATGCCGGCGTCCTCCGCTTCCAGCGGTTTGAGCCCGCGGTACGGCGCGCGCTGCGGATCGTTGTCCGGCGGCCACGGAAAGAACCGCGGCTCGATGCCGCTTTTTGCCAGGCCGCCGCGCAGCCTGGCGAGGCCTTCCTTCGAGAAGTAGACGAATTTCTCGGTTTGGCTTCCCGGCAGCAGCACGCGAAAGGTGCGGTGATCCTGTCCCACGGCGAGATTGACGATTTGCCAGGTGCCGGTCAGCTCCTGCGGCAGGTCGGCGACCGGAATGTCCTCGATCAGCGCGCCGAACAGGCGCTTGTTGAGGCGGCGCGCGAGGTCGAGCTCGTTTCGGCACCACCGCGATGCAAGCCACGCGCGCGACACCAGGAACAGCACCGCCTCGCATCGCGACGCCGCCTGATGCAGCGCCCGCTCCCAGCGTTCGCCCGCTTTGATGCCGCGCTCCGGGTCGACGTCGAGGAAGACTTCGTCCCAACCCTCTTCGCGCAGCCAGTCGCGAATGGCGACCGAGTCGGCGTTGTTGTCGCTAGAGTGGCTGAGGAAAAGTTTCGACATCCCCGCCATTCAGCCGGATACGGACGTTTGCAGCCGTCGATCCGTTGACGAGATGAAGCTCATCGACGAACGTGGCCGCGCGCCCCCGCAGCCGACCACTTTTTTTGAGGACATCGGCCGCATCGCTCCGTCACAACATAACGCTAGCATAATCAGTTGAGACTTTCATATTTTTTCGGCATTTTGCCGACGTCACGACACCAGGCGCCGAAGGAAAAGGCCGGTTAAAAAATGCTGCTAATGCCGCGCCGAAAGTTGCTCGCCGGGCTGACCGCGCTCGCCGGTGTGAGGTGGGGGCTCACCCGTCCGGGGTCGGCGATAGCGCAAGAAACCATCTTCCCGGCAGATTTTGTTTGGGGCGCCTCGACCTCGAGTTATCAGATCGAGGGCGCGGTCGAAGAGGACGGGCGCGGCCCGACGATTTGGGACATATTTTCGCACACGCCCGGACGCGTGAAAGGCGGCGACACCGGTGACGTTGCCTGCGACCACTATCATCGCTGGGTCGAGGACGTGGAATGGCTGGCGCGGGGCGGGTTTGGTGCCTACCGCTTCTCGACGGCATGGTCGCGCATCCTGCCCACCGGCGTTGGCGCCATCGAGCCGCGCGGCCTCGATTTCTACGATCGATTGGTGGACGGCCTGATCGCCCGCGGCGTAACGCCGTGGCTCTGCCTCTATCACTGGGACCTGCCGCAGGCGCTGCAAGATCAGGGCGGCTGGCTCAAGCGCGACATCGCCGACAAATTCGCCGACTACGCGCGGGTGGTAGCGCGGCGGCTCGGCGACCGCGTCAAGCACTGGGCGATGTTCAACGAGGCTAACATCCATGCGCTGTTCGGCCATGGCATGGGCGGTCACGCGCCAGGGCTTACGGGCATGTCAAATATGCTTGCCGCGTTTCATCATCAAAATCTGGCGCAGGGTCGGGCGCTGATCGCGCTGCGGGCCGAACGCCCGGACCTTGCGCTCGGCACCGTGCTCAATGTTTCGCCGGTGCGGCCGTCGTCGGACAGCGACGAGGATCGCCGCGCCGTCGAGAGGTTCGATGCGGTCTGGAACGGCGCCAGTCTCGATCCGCTGTTCAAGGGTTCCTATCCGGCCGCGGTTGCGGCCGAGTTCGCGCCGCTCGTTGCCGACGGGGATCTCAAAGCCATTCATCAACCGATCGATTTCTTCGGACTTAATTACTACGCACCCTCATGGGTCGCGCGCGTGCCGGAAAGTCTGTTCGGCGCCTGGTTCGGGTCATTGCCCCCTGGAACGCCGCTTACCGATATCGGCTGGCCGATCGACGCCGGCGGATTGACGGAGGCGCTGATCCGCTTGCGCGACGAGTATGGCAATCCGCAGGTGTTCGTGACCGAGAACGGCGCCTGCTACAACGACCCGATTGCCAACGACGGCACCGTGCACGACCAGGATCGCACAGCTTACTTGCGCAACCACATTGCGGCGTCACAGCGCGCGCTTGCCGAAGGCGTCAACCTCGGCGGCTATTTCGTCTGGTCGCTGCTCGACAATTTCGAGTGGGCGGAAGGTTTTAGCCGGCGCTTCGGCGTCATCCATGTCAACTTCAACAGCCAGAAACGCACGCCGAAAGCGTCGTTCAACTTTTTGGCCGACACCATCAAAAAGCGCGGGTGAAACGCGCAGCGGCGTTAGTCGTTGCGTTCGACCAAGGCATGCCTCGCCGCGCCGGCTTCGCCGGCGCCGACCGCCGGAGCGTTGTTTCCCCAAGCGTTGCGGATATAGGTCAGGACGGCCGCGACCTGAGCGTCGTTCAATATCCAGGCGAATTGGGGCATCGCTGCGCCAGTCGGCGCCCCATCGGTCGCGGCGCTGCGCGCGCCGCGCAGCACAACATGCAACAGCGACGTCGGATCGGTCTGCTGCACGACCGGCGAGCCCTTGAGCGACGGAAACAAGCCGGACGCACCTTGCCCGTTCGCGGTGTGGCAGCCGGAACACTCGTCGGCATAAATGGCGGCGCCGAGTTTCATGGTGGCTTGGTCGGGCTTGGCCGCGCCGGCATTCTCGTTTTGTGTGGGTGTGTCCTTGAGATAGGCCGCAATCGCTTTGAGATCGGCGTCGGTCATCTGCGAGGTCGACCGTTCCACCGCCTCGGCCATCAGGCCGGTTGCGGCGCTGCTGCTGTTGTGACCGGTCTTCAGATAGGCGGCGATTTCGTCGGCCGACCAGCCGCCGAGCCCGCGCGGAGAGTTGTTGGTGATATCGGGTGCAAACCAGCCCTGCAGCGCATAGCCGCGCAGCGATTCACTGGTCTTGTCGCCGCCGAGGAAGTTCTTCGGCGTGTGGCAGGCGTTGCAATGGGCGAGGCCTTCCGCCAGATAGGCGCCGCGATTCCATTCCGCGCTTTTATTCGGATCAGGCTTGAACGCTCCGGGCGTGAAAAAAAGCGTGTCCCATCCGATCAGCGAGGCGCGGATGTTAAATGGAAACGGCAGCTGGTTCGGGTTTACCGGATGGCGAACCGCGGCAACCGTGTTGAGATAGGCACGGATCGCCAACGCGTCGTCATGCGTCAATTTTGTATAGTAGGTATAGGGCATGGCCGGATAGAGCCGCTTGCCGTCGCGGCCGGTGCCCTTGGTCAGGGCATTGACGAACTCGTCGTCGGTCCAGGCGCCGATGCCGGTCTCGGAATCGGGCGTGATATTCGGTGCGAGAATCTGGCCGAACGGCGTTTCAATCGCGCGGCCGCCGGCGAAGTTATGACCGGAGCCAGGCAGCGTGTGACAGGCGGCGCAATCGCCGACGATGGTCAGATAGCGGCCGTGCTGGATCTGCTCGAACTCCTGCTTGTCAATGTTGTCCGCCAGCGCGCTGGCGGCCGACATCAGCAGCCAGACGGATGCGGCGGCGAGTGCGGGTCTGGCGCTAGGCATGGACGAGAGGTCCGGGATTTTTGATGTATTGCGTCCGAATGGCCTTGGCGGCCCAGAATGCGAGCGCGCCAACCGTGCCGGTCGGGTTATAGCCGGCATTCTGCGGAAAGGCCGACGCGCCGATGACAAACAAGTTGGGCACGTCCCAGCTTTGCAAGTATCTGTTCACGGCGCTGCTGTCGGGCTTCTCGCCCATGATGGCGCCGCCGCACAGATGTGATGTCTGATAGTCGGTCACATCGTAGGGGCCCCTGCGCGGCTGCTTGACCACCTGCGATGCCCCCATCTGTTGCAGGATCTCGGCGTATTTGTCGGTCAGGAACGCGCTCATCTTGATCTCGTTGTCGTGGAGATCGATGGTCATGCGCATCAACGGCCGGCCGAAGCGGTCTTTGTAGACCGGATCGAGATCGAGATAGACGTCGCGATAGCTGTAGAACGAGGCGTGGCAGGCTCCGCCGCAGATGATCGAGCTGAGGTAATTGTCGCGCAATGCCGCCTTCCATTTGGCGCCCCACGCCGGCGTTCCCGGCGGCACCGCCATGCTTTCGAGCGGCCGACCGTTGGTGCGGACCTGGCCGATATAGCCGCCGCCGACAAAGCCAAGCTTGCTATGATCGAAATTGTCGCCGTTGAACTCGTCGATCATCATCCCGATCGAGCCGGACGCGATGAACGGATTGAAGTTATATTTGTTCTTGTCGAAGAAGCCGGTCGCGGTCGACATGGTCTGGTGAGTGAAGTTGCGGCCAATCTGGCCCTGGCCTGTCTGCGGATCGTAGGGCGTGCCGATCCCCGACAACAACAAAAGCTGCACGTTGAACAACTGGAACGCGCACACCAGCACCAGGTCGGCCGGTTGCTCCCATTCGGTTCCCGACGAATCCACATAAGTCAAGCCGGTCGCCCGCTTGCCGGAGCGATCGACATTGATGCGCGTGACTTCGGATTCAGTGCGGACCTCGAAGTTCGATTTGCGCGTTAGCACCGGCAGGACGGTGGTTTGCGGCGAGGCTTTGGAATAGTTGGCGCAGCCGAACCATTCGCAGAAGCCGCAGAAGGTGCACTGCCCGAGCTTGACGCCAAGCGGGTTGGCATAGGCTTGCGACAGGTTTCCGGAGGGCTGCGGGAACGGTTTGTAGCCGAGTTGCTTCGCTGCGTCGGCGAATAACGTGTGGCCGTACCCCTGCTTCTGCGCCGGCGTCGGATAGGGTCGCGAGCGCGGGCCTTCGAATGGATTGCCGCCGTCGTGGACCACCCCCTTGATGTTTCCGGCGGTGCCAGACGTGCCGCACAAATATTCGAACTGATCGTAGTGCGGCTCGAGATCGTCGTAAGTGACACCCCAGTCCTGGATCGTCATGTCGGCGGGCAAAAAGTCTGCGCCATAGCGTTCGGTCAGGTGCGAACGCACTACAAAATCGCTAGGCAGGAAGCGGAACGTCTCGGCGTTCCAGTGCAGCCCGCCGCCGCCGACGCCGTTGCCGAGCATGAAGGCGCCGAAGTTGCGAACCGGCAGCGCCGTCTGACTGGCATTGTTGCGGAACGTTACTGTGGTTTGCGCCGGCCGCAGGAACAACTCGTGCTGCAGGCGGTAGCGCCATTCGTCCTGGGCGTAAGTGATCGAAAGATCGCTCGCGGTATCGCGCCACGGGCCGCGCTCGATCGCAACCACGTCAAGTCCGGCGTCGGTCAGTTCGTGGGCGAGAATGGAGCCGGTCCATCCGAAACCGACGATGGCGACGTCTTTGCGGGGGAGCTTGCGGGCCATCAATGTTCTCTCTGCAAATCGAGCCTACGGAATTCACTGCGCCCAATTCGGATGATCGCTGATGCCGACGACCGGCAAGGTGACGCGTTCGTTGTGACGATCGATCCAGTCGCGATAATCGTAATGGGTGCCGGGAAAGCCGATCATCTTCCACGCCGCTAGATCCTTGTTGCCGCCATAGATCGGATCGGAAAGAAAGCCGTTGCGGGTGTCAGTGAGAATTTGAGTGAAGAAGTCTATGCCGTCGACGCCTTCGAGCTTGAACGAGCCCGCTTCAAGGCCACCGATTACTTCGTCTTTCTGCGCGTCCGACAGATCGGCAAACGTCTTGCCGGCGAACTTCTCACGGCAGGCCGCTTCGAGCGCGGCCAGCGCCTTGCGATAGCGCTGCGCCGTAGTGAGAGGCGATTGCGAGCCTTGTTGTTTGGTCCCATCCTGGAACGGTCCCAGCATGTAGTAGGCCTCGTTGCGGCCATACGGACCGGCAAGCTGGCGGTCGATGAACACCGCGCAGCCGCAGTCCTTGCCACCCGGCGTGTCCGGATCGGGCGGAATAAGTCGATCAACAAAAGCTTCGACCGATGCGGCTTCTTGCGGTGTGAAAAAATGCCAGCCGCCCGGCGTCACCACCTGCGGTGCATCGTTGGCCCCCGGCCGCCACGGCAGTGCGCCTTTGACGATGGCGGCGCGCGCGGCCGGCGATATCAGGCACAGCGCCAGCGCGCTTGAACGCAGAAGTTCACGACGTGTGAGGCGATACACAGCCGAACCCCGCTCGCAGCTAAGACCCGTTACGCTGGACGTCTACAAAGGTTCGAGAATGTTGCCAGGCGATTGCGACCGACGCGTTACAAGGGTGGAGTATCGGTATTTTCACTTACCGGGAATCACCATAAGGTATGGGTCGGGTTATCCATGCTTTGTCGGTGCCGCAACAATGGCTTAGGGCGATGCGGCCGGCCGGAGCGACGCAAGATTAATCGATGTCGCCCGCGGCTAATGCCGGTCACGCGCGGCCGCGCTGATGGCGTTGAGGATTTCCGCGCGGTCTTTTTTGAGGACGCCGCGCACCGCTTGCTGCCTGCCGATCTCGCCCATTTCGCGTTGCCGCTTCACCGTGGCCTGCGTCATCAGCGGCTCGATGCCGAACTCGCGCAACGTCGCGGCGACCTCTTCCATTTCGGCGGCGCGCCGCTCGCCATGGCTCGCCATGCGTTCGAGATTGTAGGGAATGATTTTCGCCCAATCGAGGCCGGGATAATTGTTCTTCAGCGAGGCGGCGACTTCCTCGACCACGCCGGCGCGCGCTGCGGCGAGGAAACATTCGAGCGTCAGCGCCTCGATGCCTTTGACCACGACGCTGCGCACCATCTTGATCGCGGCGGCGGCGCCGATTTCTGGTCCAGCGATGGAAAAGCGCATGCCGAGCGCGGTTAGCTTTGGCGCCACGGTTTGCGCATGCGGTCCCGCAAGCAGCAACGGCGTTTGATGCCGCGCCGGATGGATCGGCGCCAGCACGGCCACGTCGACATAGCGCGCGCCACCGCCGAGGAGCCTTGAGGTCTCCTGCTTGCGGCCCGGCGATACCGAGTTGATGTCGAGGACGAAGGGCGCGCCGGCGAGATGGTCTTTGATCGAAAGCGCGGCCTCGACGCTGGCCGCCGCCGTCACGGCGGAGATGACGATGTCGGCGCCGCGCACCGCGTCGGCGGCCGATGTTGCGCGCCGCACGCCGATGGCTTCGGCGGCGGCGATCAGTTTCTCGCCGTCGCCGACCGGGAATAAAATGTCCCACACCGCCAGGCGCTCGACGCCACTTTCATGCAAGCCTTCGGCGATGGCCTGGCCGGCCTCGCCGAAGCCGATGAATGCGAGTGCAGGTCGTTGGTCCGGCAGTCGTTGGTCCGGCATCGGGTTTCAACCTTCATACCGACCCTATCACAACCCGACGGCGGGCGACCCGTCAGTAGAACGCGCCGTAGATGACGTCGACCACCTGCCCTGTCCCGACATTGACCAACAGCAGGTCCGGTCCGTAGCGCACCCATTGGAAGCCCGGCTCAGGCGGCGGCAAGCCGAGCCCGGCCCAGCCGCTGTAGTAATAGGCCGGCGCCAGGAACAGCGCCGGCAGTGCGGCGCCGACCGCCCAACGCCGGTAAGCCCAGCCGTGCGGATAGACAAACGGGGCGAGGTGCACGCGGTTCACAGGGTGGCCGCGCCACACCATGGGGCCGCCGGCGTGGCCTGGAGGACCGTGCGGTCCACCGGGGGGTCCGTGCGGTCCACCGGGCGGCCTGCCGCCATGAAATTCTTCATGGTGCTCCTGCGCCGCGACGAGCGTCGGCAGCGCGGTCACCAATGCGACGGTAACAGCGAAAATGCGCAGCATTCTGGCCTCGTATTTTGGGATCGCGAAGGAAGAATTTCCCCCGCGCGCAGACTAGCAAAACGCGGCGCAGAATGAAGCGATTAAATATGAAGCTATTGTGGCCGTTCGCGCCGCCGGCCGATCGCCGGACAAATTTCAGAAGACGCGGCGCAGGCGCCCCATGATGACGTCGAGTGCGGCGACGCGTGCGCTCAACGACGTCAGCGGGAAGCTTTGCCGCAGGCGGTTGAACACATCGGCGGCGGTCGGCATCTCGACGTCGGCGAAAGCGGCGGCCATCGCATGGGCCAGGTCCGCCTCGGTGCGCCCGCTCAACGTCTCGGGCACGACAATGACCTCGCCGAGCGGCATGGGCGGCTGTACACGAAGGGTGATGCGGCGGGCGGTCGTCATTTGACAGCTCCAAGGGCCAAAGCACGCTAAATAAATGCGATGTCGCCGCGAAAGTTCCGCGGTGCGGTTGCCAAGGCGGCTGTTGCTGCTTAGTTAGTTGATCCGCCGGCACATTCGGCCGACACCCTCACACGTTTATTCATCCATTCCCGGAGTTTGTCTGTCATGAAACTCTACTATTGGCCCGGCGCCTGTTCGCTTTCGCCGCACATTGTTGCGCGGGAAGCGGGTGTCGCTCTTGATCTTGCGCAACTGGACCGCGGCGAGCGCAAAACTGCGGACGGCGTCGTGCTGTCCAGCATCAATGGCAAGAACCAGGTGCCCGTGCTCGAACTCGACGATGGGCAAGTGCTCACCGAAGGTCCGGTGATTACGCAGTATCTGGCCGACCGCAAGCCCGGCTCCGATCTCCTGCCGGCGGCCGGCACCATGGAGCGTTACCGTGTGCAGGAATGGCTGAATTACGTCACCTCCGAAATACACAAAACCTTTGCACCGTTGTTTCGCCCGAACACCCCGGACGAGTTCAAGAGTATTTCGCGCGACTTTTTGGGCCAGCGCTTCGATTGGATCAATCGGCAACTCGCCGGCAAAAAATATCTGACAGGCGACAAGTTCACTGTCGCCGACGCTTATTTGTTTGTTGTGCTGCGCTGGTCGCCGCGCGTCGGTATCGATCTGAGCAAGTGGCCGAACATCATCGCCTATATGGATCGAGTCGCTGCCCGGCCGAAGGTGCAAGAGGCGCTCAAAGCCGAAGGCTTGGTTTAGAAGGTTTGGTCTAGAGGACGTCAACCGACCGCGACGGTTTCCAGCTCCGGCGCCTGCTCCTTGAGCTGTAGCCGATAGAACGAGGCGTAGCGGCCGCCCTTGCGCAGCAATTCGTCGTGGCGGCCGGACTCGACGACCTGCCCGGCTTCGACGACCAAAATGTTGTCGGCGTGCGTGATGGTGGACAGCCGATGCGCGATCACCAGCGTGGTGCGGCCCTTGCGCAACTCGGCGAGCGCTTCCTGGACGTAGCGTTCGGATTCAGAATCGAGCGCGGCCGTCGGCTCGTCGAGTAGGATGATCGGTGCATTCTTGATCAGCGCGCGCGCAATGGCGATGCGCTGGCGCTGGCCGCCCGAGAGCTGCATGCCGTGCTCGCCGACCGGCGTGTCGTAGCCGGCGGAGAAGCTGGAGATGAATTCGTGCGCATGCGCGGCCTTGGCGGCGGCGACGATCTCGGCTTCGCCGGCGCCGACGCGGCCGAGCCCGATGTTGTCGCGGATCGAGCCGCGGAACAATTGCACGATCTGGCCGACATAAGCGATTTGTTGGCGCAGCGAACCGCGCGACACCATGGCGATGTCCTGGCCGTCGATCAGGATGCGGCCGGAGTCGACCTCATACAGGCGCAGGATCAGATCGAGCGTCGTCGATTTGCCACCGCCGGACGGGCCGACCAGCGCGGTGAGCTTCCCCGGCTGCGCCAGAAAGCTCATGCCGCGCAACACCGGCGTGTCGGGACGATAGGCGAAGCGCACATCGACGAATTCGAGCCGCGCCGCGGCAAGCTTCAGCGGTGGCCGCTCGGTGTCGCTCCGTTCGCCGGGCGGGCTGTCGATCACCTCGTAGAGCACGCGCACGCCGACCAGATTGTTGTTGAGATCGATGTTGAGCCGCGCCAGCCGTTTGGCCGGCTCATAGGCGAGCAGAAACGCGGCGAGGAAGGCGACGAATTGCCCGGGCGTCGCGCCCATGTAGATCATGCGGTAGCCGCCGTAGATGGTCGCGAGCGCGATGGCGAGGCCGCCAAGCGTCTCCATCAGCGGACTGGCGCGGTTGGCGACCCGGGCCATCTTGTTGGATTCGTTCTCGACCGCTTCGACGCTGACCGCGAGCCGGCGGCGCATCTCGTCTTCGAGCGTGAAGGCCTTGACCATGCGCATGCCTTGCAGCGCCTCCTGCATGGTCTCGATGATCCGCGTGCCGCCGGTGAACTGCATTCGGGCGATGCCGCGCACGCGGCGAATGAGCTTGCGCAGGACCAAGAGCGCGGGCGGCGCCACCACGAGGCCGGCGAGCGACATGACCGGATCCTGCGTCACCATGACGATGGAGAGGGCGACGAGCGACATCAGGTCGCGGCCGATGGCCGTGATCAGGAGATTGATCACCTGGCTGACGGCGTTGGCGCCGGTGGTGAGGCGGGCGATAAATTCGGAGGAGTGGCGATCGGCAAAGAAGCCCATATTCTCGCGCATCAACTTGTCGAACATACGCTCTTGATTTTCGGCAACGATGCGGTTGCCGATCTTCGACAGCATCACCGTCGACCAGTAGGTCGCTATGCCCTTGGTGGCGAAGATGGCGATCGCCAGCACGCCGATGATGACGATGCCGCGGAAATTGTGAGCGACGTAGGCCTCGTTGACCATGGTGCCGAGCAAATAAGCGCTCAGCGCGGTGGCGGCGGCCGCCACTCCCATCAGCAAAAAGGCGACGGCGTAGCGCGGCCAATGCGCGAGCGCCTCGTCGATCAAGAGCCGCCGCACCAGCGTGTAAGTCGAATAGTCGTCCGCGGCTGCGGTCGTGGAAACTGTCATACGCAATCCGTGCGCAATCCGTGTCAGCGAACCGTCGCGTAATCCGCCGCGTGGCCTTTAAGGCCAATCCCGCGCGAAGCTCGCGCGTCCCTCGTCCCCGAGGCGTTCAATGCCCGGAAGCGACGGGATTTTCAAGCTAATTCGGCGATTTCACTTTTCGCCGCGAACCGGCAGCGCTGGTGCGCCGGTTGCTTCGATCGAGCGCATTGGCTCGACGCTTGGTCAGGGCGCGCTCCCAGCCGAGCGCGTGCGTCACGATCGTCGACAAATCGTCGAAGCGCGGTTGCCAGGACAGCGTCGTGCGCGCCAGCTGCGGATCGGCGACGATGCGCGTCGGATCGCCGGCGCGGCGCGGCGCCAGCTCGACCTTGAAATCGACTCCGGAGACGCGTTTGACCACGTCCACTACTTCGCGCACCGAAAAGCCGTGACCATAGCCGCAATTGAGCGTCGTCGACGGCGAACCCGCGCGCAAATAACGCAGCGCATCACTATGTGCGCGCGCAAGATCGCTGACGTGAATGTAATCGCGGATGCAGGTGCCGTCCGGCGTCGAATAGTCGGTGCCGAAAATGTCGAGTTTCGGCCGCAGCCCGAGCGCCGCTTCGATCGCGACTTTGATCAGATGCGTCGCGCCGGCGCTCGATTGCCCGGCGCGGCCGGCCGGATCGGCGCCGGCGACGTTGAAATAGCGCAGGATCACGTGGCGCAAATTACAAGCGCGGCTGGTGTCGCGCAGCATCATCTCGCTCATCAGCTTCGACGAGCCGTAAGGCGACATCGGCTGCGTCGGCGCGGCTTCGGTGGTCGGCGTCTCGACAGGATTGCCGTAGACCGCCGCGGTCGAGGAAAAAATAAAATAACGGACGCCGTCGTTCACGGCGCATTCGATGAGCGCTCGGGTGTTGACGGTGTTGTTGCGATAATAGCCGAGCGGATCGCGCACCGAGTCGGAGACGATGACCGAAGCGGCGAAGTGAATGATGGTGTCGATGCCGTATTGGCGGATGAGACCGGCGACCAGCGCTTGGTCGCCGCAGTCGCCGACAGTGAAGGGAGTGCCTTCGGGAACGGCCCAGGCGAATCCGGTCGACAGATTGTCGAGCACCACGACGCGCTCGCCGGCATCCAGAAGTTCGAGCACCATGTGGCTGCCGATATAGCCGGCTCCGCCAGTGACCAGGACCGTCATTGCGTTAGTTGTTTCCTAAAGGGCTCTGTCGCGAAATGTTGGCCATACGCCGATTTAATGAAGATGGGGTTATGCCGGCATTCCCGGCGCAACTTTAGCGGCTGCGAGCGCGGTGCGTACCGCCGCCAAGACCTGTTCCGAGCCGATGTCGCGCATGCAGCGATGATGACCAAGCCGGCAAACCGGTTTATGGCACGGCCGGCAGGGAAGTTCGCTGTGCGCCTGGACCGTGGCGGCAAGCGGATTGAGCGGGGCCCAATGCCAGGGGCTGGTCGGGCCGAAAATTCCGATCGCCGGCGTGCCCAAGGCGGCCGCAACATGCAGCAATCCGGAATCATTTGAGACTGCAACCGACGCCGAAGCCAGCGCCAGGATGGCGTCGCGCAGGTCATCACCGGTGAGATCGCGCGCTTGGGTGTCGCCGATGATTTCGGCGGCGAGACTCTTTTCGCCGGGGCCGCCCAGCACCCACACCGCGCAGTCCTCGGCGATCAGCGCGCGCGCGAGCGCGGCGTAGGCCGCGCTCGGCCAGCGCTTCGATGGCCCAACCGCGCCCGGCGCGAACGCCACGACCGGCCGGCCGTCTGCCCGCAGGCCGCGGCGGCCGCGCCAGGCGGCGATTTCGGCCGGCGGGACTTTCAGTTCGGGCATGGGCCAGTGCGGCGGCTGTTTGGCGCCGCGCGGCAGCGCCAGCATCGCGCATTGATCGATCATTCGCGGCAGCTTCCGCTCACCGCGCCGCAAATCGTTCAGGAGGAAAAACCGCGCTTCGCCGACATAACCGACGCGTTTGGGGATGCCGGCAAAGTACGGTGCCAGCGCCGATTTCCAGGTGCGCGGCATCACCAGCGCCGTGCCATAGCTTTCGTTCTTAAGGCGGTCGGCCAGCGCGCGTTGCTGCGCGAGCGCGATACGGCCGCGCGGCAGATCCGCGACCACGGCTTTGCGCACGCCGGGCATGTAATCGGTCAACGGCGCGCATAAAGTCGTGGCCAATATGTCGACCGGGCGGTCGGGAAAGCGCTCGCGCAGCAGCATGACCGCCGAGTGGCAGCGGACGAAATCCCCGATCCACATATACGGCACGATCAGAATGGGACGCTGCCCGGACTCGTTGCGTGCCGACGCCTTCGCTTCATAAAGTGAATTATAATTCATTATTTAAATGCTTCGAGTCAGCCGCTCGGCGGACGGCGGCGCCCAGTGCTGCGTTTCCTCGTAGCGCCGAGCATAGCGATAGAAGGTGTACTCGCAGTGGGAGAAAGCGATCACAAAGCCGGCCCAGCCATCGATGAAGCCGACTTTGAGGAAATAGTGTTTCACAAAATCCCACAAGGCGTGGCCGAACGCGGATCCCATGGTCACGCGTTTGTTGGCAAGCTTGGCGGCGCCCAGGCTCGCGTAGCGGTTCATTTTTCGCGTCAGCTGATCGAGGCTGCGAAACGGAAATTGCCAGATGGCATTTTTGAGTGTGCCGACCGGTTTATTGCTCAACACCTCGTAGCCTTCGTGCACGGCCTCGGGCGTGTAACGCACGCTACCTTTGCGGAACAGCTGCGGCTGCCGGAAGTTCGGATACCAGCCGGAGCCGCGGATCCAGCGGCCCATGAAATAATTTCGGCGCGGAACGCGATACACGTCGCTGTGGGGCATTGCCGAGAGCAAGCCGAGAATTTCGTCGCGTACCGGCGCGGTACAGCGCTCGTCGGCGTCGAGGCTGAAAATCCACTCGCCGCCGCAGGCTTCGATCGCGCGATTGCGCAAGTCGCCAAAACCCTCGAAGGGGATTTGCACCACGCGCGCGCCTAGGCTTGCGGCCAGCGCGGCGGTTCCGTCGGTGCTGTTGGAATCGACCACCACGATTTCATCGGCCCACAGCACGCTTTCGACCGCCGCCTGGATCTTTTCGCCTTCGTTGAACGCGAGGATATAGGCCGAAATCTTCTGCATGAATGGTCACGTATACTGAGTTTACGGCAGGCATGATGGGCTTCTTACACCCGCTTTCGCGTCGCCAGCCACGCTTTCATGTAGGGGTAATAGCTGTTCTCCGCGTTGACGACGGCGAGCAGAAATCCCTCGGCGCCGTCGAGAAATCCTGCCCGCAAGATGTACGAGCGCAAGAATGAGAACATTCCGTGGCCGATGCCGGTGAAGAATCCAACCTTCCGCCCGGACTCGACAATCATTCGCGCCTTGGCCGTCGAATAGCGGTCGAGCTTAGACAAGGAGTCTTCAAGGCGGAGCACCGGATGATGAACGAGGCTGTGGTGCAGTCGTTTGACGCTACCGCTGCAGATGACTCGCTCATGAACGATAGCATCGTCGAAAGCGGCACTGCCGCGCCGAAACAGTCGCAACACGTAATCGGGATACCATCCGGAGTGACGCATTTGTCGACCGCAAAAAGTCGATAGTCGCAGACACTCCCAGCCGTCGGCGCTGGCGTCGACGACGACGGATTTGATCTCAGCGGCTAATTCTGGCGTGACGCGCTCGTCAGCATCAAGCGAGAGGACCCAGGTGCCTTTGGCGAGCGAAAGAGCAAAATTCTTCTGCGGGCCAAAACCGCACCATTCGTTAAACTCGACCCGCGCGCCTTTCTGCCGGGCAATCTCCACGGTCCGGTCGGTGCTGCCGCAATCGACCACGATCTGCTCATCGCAAAACGAGAGGCTGTCGAGGCAATCGCCGATATTCGACGCCTCGTTGTGGGTAATCACGATAGCACTGAGCGTCGCCATCTTCCGTGCCTGGTTCGATCGCGGACGGCTGCAGAAAACGGCGTCTCGAACGAGACAGGCAGCCGAGGTGACCCTGTGGAACCATAGCCTTGCTTAGTATTGAATCATAATTCATTGTGTGCGGTTCGCGGAACCACCGGGCAACTGAGTCCAGCTGTTCCAAAGTTGCGCTGCCGCGGAGTCTGAGGCAAAGGGGGCAGGGCGAACGTAAACGGTGTCGCAGGTCGATGTTGTTAGTCACCGGCGGGGCCGGCTTCATTGGATCGAATATTGTCGCCAGCCTCAACGAGGCGGGGCGCGCTGACGTTGCGGTCAACGATGTCCTTGGCAGCGGTGGCAAGTGGCATAACCTCGCCTCCCGGCAACTGGCCGACTTCGTGCCGGCGGCAGACCTGTTGCGCTGGCTCGAAGGGCGCAAACTCGACGCCGTGCTGCATATGGGCGCCATCTCCTCGACCACCGCGACCGATGGCGATGCGGTTATGGAGAGCAATTTCGGCTTGTCGTTGCGCCTTCTCGACTGGTGCACGGCGACCCGCACGCCTTTCATCTACGCCTCTTCGGCGGCGACTTACGGCGACGGCGCGGCCGGCTTTGCCGACGATTGGTCGCCTTCGGCACTAAAGCGGCTCAAACCGCTAAACCTTTACGGCTTCAGCAAGCAGGCGTTCGACCTTGCCGTTGCCGAGCGCGCGGCGCGCAAAGACAAACTGCCGCCGCAATGGGTCGGACTCAAGTTCTTCAATGTTTTCGGCCCCAACGAATATCACAAGGGCGAGATGATGAGTCTCGTTGCCAAGCGCTTCGATGACGCCAAGGCCGGCGCACCGATCAGGCTATTCAAATCGTACCGTTCCGGCATCGCCGACGGTGAGCAAAAGCGCGACTTCGTTTATGTCGACGATGCGGTGGCCGTGGTGCGCTTCCTGATGGAGACGCCGTCGGTCTCTGGTATCTTCAATGTCGGCACCGGGAAAGCGCGCAGCTTCCGCGATTTGATGCTGGCCCTGTTCGCGGCGCTCGGGCAGGAGCCGAAAATCGAATATATCGATATGCCGCCCGCGATTCGCGACAGCTACCAATATTTCACCCAAGCCGACGTCAGCGGTCTGCGCCGCGCCGGCTTTGCGGCGGACTTCACCACGCTGGAGGAAGGCGTCAGGCGTTACGTGAGCGGTTATCTCAATCGCGCCGACCGTTATCGGTAATCGGCGGCGCGGGCGGGGGCAGATGGTTGATTTCGAAGAAGCACTCCGGCTTGTTGAGCGGCAAACGGTGCTTTGCGTCGGCGACGTCATGCTCGACGATTTCGTCTACGGCGACGTCACGCGTATCTCGCCGGAAGCGCCTACCCCGGTGCTGACCGTCAAACATTCGAGCATCGAGATCGGCGGCGCCGGCAACGTCGCGCGCAACATCGCCGCACTGGGCGCCCAATGCATTTTTGTCGGTCTGGTCGGCAAGGACGAGGCCGGCGTTACGTTGACCGACGCGCTTGCCAAATTCGGCTCCATTGTTCCGAAGCTCGTGATCGACGCAGCGCGGCAGACGACGCGCAAGGTGCGGTTCGTGTCCGAACATCATTCCGCGCATCTGGTGCGCGCCGATTGGGAGACCGTCGGTCCGGTCGGCACCGAAAGCGAGGCGGCCATAATCGCCCATGTTGAAGCGGCGATCCCGAAGGCCGATGCGGTGGTGCTCTCCGATTATGCCAAGGGAACGTTGAGCGAGCGCGTCATCCGCGCGGTCATCGACGCGGCGCGGCGCTCGGGCCGGCCGGTCATTGTCGATCCGAAAGGCCACGATTACAGCATCTATCGCGGCGCCACCGTGATCACACCCAATGCCAAGGAGCTGGCCGTGGCGGTGCATCGCCCGGTGACGACCGAGGCGGAGATCGCCACCGCCGCCGCCGAGCTTGCACGCCTGACGGAAAGCGAAGCGGTGCTGGTCACGCGCAGCGAAGAAGGCATGAGTCTGCACGTCGAAGGCGAGCCGCCGGTGCACATTCCCGCTTATCCGGTCAAGGTGCGCGACGTTTCCGGCGCCGGCGATACGGTCGCCGCGGTGATAGCGGTGCTGCTGGCGACGGAAGCGCCTTTCGAATTCGCCATGCGTGCAGCCAATGCCGCCGCCGCCGTCGTCGTCGGCAAGCGCGGCACGTCGACCGTTTCGCTTGCCGAATTGCGCCACCGCATCCTACCGGCCGCTTCGCTCGCGCCGGAAGACAAGATTGTGTTCGACTGGTCGGTGCTCGACGAACGGCTCGAAGCCTGGCGCCGGCAAGGGCTGCGGATCGGTTTCACCAACGGCTGTTTCGATCTTTTGCATCGCGGCCATGTGAAACTCCTGGCCGAGGCGCGCGCAGCCTGCGATCGGCTGGTCGTGGGCCTCAACAGCGACGCCTCGACCGCGCGGCTTAAAGGCAACGGCCGCCCGATCAATCCGGCCGAAGGCCGTGCCGAGGTTCTTGCCGCGCTCGAGGCGGTCGATCTCGTCGTCGTCTTCGAGGAAGACACGCCGCTCGAATTGATCAAGCGGGTACGGCCGGCAGTTTTGGTCAAGGGCACCGACTATCGCCTGGAGGAAGTCGTCGGCCGCGACGTGGTCGAAAGCTTGGGCGGCGATGTTATTCTCGTCACCTTGGTGCCTGGGCATTCGACCAGCGGCCTCGTGCAGCGGTCGGCGGAATCGGCGCGCCCGGCGGCGCGCTCGATCAAGCCCGCAAAAACCTGAAGTCCAAGAGTGGTTGGGGGCATGACGAGCCTGTCCATCAGATACGGCATCGACCGCCCTCGGCTGATGACGGTCGCCGACTGGCTAGCGGTCGGCGTCGGCGCGACATTGCCGTGGTCGACGTCGGCGACCGGAATTTTCATCGCGTTATGGATACTCGCCGTTCTGCCGACGTTGGACCGTGCCACAGTGCTGCGGGAACTGCGGACCGCTGCCGGATTTTTGCCGGTGCTGCTTTGGCTGCTTGCTGCCGTCGGCATGTTGTGGGCCGACGTCAGTCTGGCGGAGCGGCTCGGCGGTTTGGGCAAGTTCCACCGCCTCTTGGTCATTCCGCTCCTGCTCATTCACTTTCGCCGCTCCGAGCACAGCATTTGGGTCCTCTGTGCGTTTCTTGCCGCGACGGTCGCTCTGCTGCTTGTTTCTTACGGTTTGGTGCTCCTTCCAGGTTTGAGCTGGCGCGGGAACAATTCCGGCATCGGCGTACCGGTCAAGAATTATATCTTTCAGAGCCTGAATTTTCTGCTTTGCGCGTTTGCGCTTTTGGCCACTGCCTATGAAGGCGCGCGGCGGCGGCGATGGCTCGAAGCCGCGGGTCTGGCGGTGATGGCCGCGCTTTTCCTCGGCAATATCTTCTTTATCGCCACCAGCCGCTCGGCGCTTATCGTCTTGCCGGCGCTGCTGCTTTTTTTCAGCTGGCGGGAACTGCGTTGGAAGGGTCTCGTCGCCGCCGCGCTTCTCACCGCGATCGTCGGTGCCGTTATCTGGTACGAGTCGCCGTATGTGCGCGGCAAGCTAGCAACCTCCGCCGAGCAGCTGGAGGCTTATCGCGCCAAGGACGAATACAACTCGACCGCTTTGCACCTCGAGTTCTTGCGAAAATCGCTGCACTTTGTCGAAACTGCGCCGCTACTCGGTCATGGCACCGGCTCGATCCCGGCGCAGTTCCGCGGCGCGATGAACGGCCAGCCCGGCGGCGCCTCGGCGGCGCCGTCGGAAAATCCGCACAATCAGATTTTCGCCGTCGCCATTCAGCTCGGCGCCGTCGGCGTCGTCGTCTTGTTGGCGATGTGGGCCGCGCATTTATTATTGTTTCTTCGCAACGACGGCTTGATCCCCACGATCGGCGCGATCGTCGTGGCGCAGAACATTCTGTTCTCGCCCTTCAACTCGCATTTGTTCGATTACGAGTCCGGCTGGCTTTATGTGTTCGGTGTCGGCGTGATCGGCGGCATGGTGCTGCGTCAGCGTGATGCGGCGGCGACGAGCGCTTTGAGCCCGCCGCGGGTGTCGTGAAGGGGCTGCCAGCCGGCGGCGATGAGCTTGCCCGGGTCGGCGCGCAAATTGCCGCCCAGCCGCTCCCAGACGTCCTCGCGTTTGATCACCCGCAGCGCCGTCTCCAGATATTGCGTCGGCAGCGCCACGATCAACGGCCAACGGCCCCGCGCCTTGCGCAACGTCGCGGCAATATCCGCCAATCGCGGCGGCATGCCCGGATCGGCGACGATATAAGTCTCGCCCAGCGTCGCCGGCGAAGCGAGCACATAAATCAGCGCCGAGGTGAAATTGTCGAGGCTGAGCAGCGACCGTCGATTGACGAAATCGCGCAACGGTAACGGCACGCGTGTCATCACGATGCGCAGCAGAAGGGCGAAATACCCCTTCGCGCCCGGGCCGTAGAGCAAAACCGGCCGCAAGATCGTGAACGGGACGCCGGACGCGCGCACCGCCGCTTCGGCGGCAAGTTTCGAGCGGCCGTAAGCGTCGGTCGGCGTCGGCGTGTCGCCTTCGGTCAAAGCGTGGTCGGCGGCGGGACCGCTTTGCGCGCGGATCGAAGACACAAAGACAAAACGCTTGATGCCTTCGCGTGCGGCGGCGGTTGCAAGTTCCGCCGTCGCCCGCCGGTTGACGGTGTCGTAAAGCGCGGCGGCAATCTCGCTGCGGCCGGTGTGAGCGATGCCGGCGAGATGCACGACCGCCTCGACGTGGGCAAGGAGCGGCGTCCAGTCGAACGACCGCGACAAATCCGGTTGTTGCGTCACCTCGACATCGGGCGCGAACGGGTGCCGCGGCGGACGGCGCACGGCGGCGCGGACCGTGTAGCCGCTTTGCGTCAGCGCGGTTACCACGGCGCGGCCGATGAAACCCGAGGCCCCGGTCACCAATACGCGCGTCAAGTTACGTCCTCACGGTGCCTGTTCTGCAAAGGCGGGAGGTGCGAAGCAACAAGATATTCCGCGGGCGATAGTGCGGCCCGCGCGGCGATCAGGGCCATTAACAAATCCTTGATGGGAAAAGAATAGAGCTTCATTTTCGGCACAAGAACCGGCGGACACAGTGCCGCCATGAACGGGTTCTTTTTGTCGGGGCGGGGTGACGGAGCCGCGCCAGTGCGGGTGTGGGCGCCCGGTGCGGGCGCATCGTCGGGGATTGAGGCTCGATTTGGCGAGCAACGTGATCAAGCGGCTCTCAGCGTTGACGGCTGCGCTTGTCCTATTCCTGGCACTCGCGGACTGCTCGTCCTTTTCGAACACGGTCACCGATAACTGGCCGACCTGGGCCGGGGGCATGCCCAAAGACGTGCCGCCACGGCCTGGCGCTCCCGGCTATGAAGAATTCATCGCGCACCAGCAAAGCCGCGCCACGACGCCAATACCCTCTTCCGAGGCGGCAGCGGCCACGCCGGGTTCCGCGACAGCACCGCCGCCAACCGGCCCGGCGCCGCCGCCAGCCGCTCCGCCGCCCGCGGCGGCGAATGCCTATGCGCCGGCACCACCGATCGGCCGACCGGACGATCGAGCCGTAGCGCAAGGCGGCTTGTACTAGCTCGAAGAAATCACGCCACGCCGGCGCGCAACAGATCGTGGAAGTGGACGATGCCGACCGGGCGCCGTTCTTCCACGACGATCAGCGCGGTGATTTTCGACGAATTGAGCAATTGCAGCGCTTCGCTGGCCAATTGATCGGGCCGGATGGTCTTCGGCGACGCGGTCATCACCCTGTCGACCGGCGTCTGCAGTAAATCATTGCGCATGTTGCGGCGCAGATCGCCGTCGGTGATCATGCCGGCAAGCCTGCCGTCCGCGTCGGTGACGGCGACGCAGCCGAAACCCTTGGCCGACATTTCCACGATCGCTTCCGACATCAGCGCACCGCGGCGGATGACCGGCACCGCACGGCCCGGATGCATGACGTCGCGGACGAATTTGAGCGCCGCGCCGAGCTTGCCGCCGGGATGGAAGACGCCGAAATCGATCGCGGTAAATCCGCGGCTTTCCAGAAGCGCGATCGCGAGCGCGTCGCCGAGCGCGAGCTGCATCATTGCCGACGTCGTCGGCGTGAGATTGTGCGGGCAGGCTTCGCGCGCCGGCGGCAGCGCCAGCACGATGTCGGCGGCCTTGCCGAGCGTGCTCTCGGCGCTCACCGTCACCGCGATCAGCGTGATCGCGAAACGGCGCGAGTAATCAATCAAGCTGCGCAGCTCCTCGGTTTCGCCCGACCAGGACAACACCAGCATCACGTCGTCGGAGGTGATCATGCCGAGATCGCCGTGGCTCGCATCGGCGGCATGCACGAAAAACGCCGGCGTACCGGTCGAGGCCAAAGTCGCTGCGATCTTGCGGGCGATGTGACCGGATTTGCCTATGCCGCTGACGATCAAGCGGCCGTGCGCTTGGCGGACGGCTTCGACCGCGGCGACGAAGGCGGTCCCCAATCCGTCGCACATCGCCGCCGCCAGCGCGGTGAGCCCTTCGCGCTCGGTCTCGAGCGCGCGGAGCGCCGAAGCGATGGAAGCGGGCGTGGCGGGCTTTAGCGCTCGCGCGCCGGCCGAACTCTTTTTCGCACTCATCTTCACTCGATCCCCAGCCACAACCACCGGCGCCGCCGGCCGTCGGCTCGCTTCATCCTACTTCTTTTCCCAGGCAGCGAACGCCTCGGCGAAGGCGCGGTCGCCGGGCGGTCCCTTCTCCATCGCCAGAATAGCGCGGCCGCCATTGGTATAGACGAGGGGAATATCGAACCACGGCCGCTCTTTGAGGAGCTGCACGTTGCGCTGCACATCGGTATCCACCGCGGAAAGCCCGATCAGAAAGAAGCCGTTGGTGACCTTCACCGCCAGCCCGGCGAGCGGCGTTCCGCGCGTTTGCTCCGATTGCTTCATCAGTATTCCGGGCACATTGGCGATGCCGCCGCCGGGGAAGTCGGCCGGCAGATTGAACATGATCTCGATGGTATGGCTCGCCGGCAGCGCCTGGTCGGTATTGCGGCGGATCGACCAGGTCATAGTGATGCGGCGTTCCGGAATTTCCACGTCCGCGCGCACCGCGAGCTCAGGCGCCAGCCCCGGTCCGGGCGAGACGGTTTCCGTGCGCCAGATCGCCGAGCCGACATAGCGCTTGCCCTGCGGGTCGTTGGAGTCTTCCTCATAGAGCACGACGCGCTGCGCCACCGCCGGCGCTGTCTGGCTGCCTGCGGTGCCGCCCGCGGTTTGGCCGCCGCCTTCCTGTGGGACGCGCCCGGGGAATTTCTGCTGCGCATTGGTGTCGCGGGCGGCCTGGTTTTGTTGCCGCGACCCGAGCTGCGTGATGCTCGAATAAAGCGAGGCGATATGCGGCCACTGCCACGATATGGTGGCTGCCAGTCCGGCGAGGATGAGCAAGGCGACGACGAGTTGAACGATCCAGCGATAGGAGCGCGGCGGACGCGGCGCATGGTGCTCGTCTTCCGGTATGTGCGGCGGCTGCCGCGGCGACAAGACTTCGCTATGGTCCTCATGCCCGTAAGCCGGCTCGTGACCATGCGCGTATTCGGCTTCGCTCAGCGCATCCGCATCCTCGGTGGCATCGAATTCGTCGAGCGGTGCGGCGGTTGCCGCCTCCTCATCGGTGCCCGGGCCGCGGCGCGTCGCGGGAGGCCGGTAGGAATCGCGGGTATCGCGCGCCGATTTTGCCGCTTTGGCCGTAGCGCCACCGAGATCGTGCACCTCGCTCACCACATCGCGAAAGCCGCGGATGCCTTCCCGGGACAACGAATTCGGCGAGCGCGCGCCAAGAAGCCGCTCGCGCGCGCTCGACGGCGGGGCAGGGCGGGGCGGCGCTTCGTCGACTTTCGCGACTTCGGCAGCGTCGCGTTCGGCCGGCGGTTCGGCGCGGTTTTGGTCGACGCGCACGGTATCGGCCTGGGGTGGACGTTCCGGCCGAGGCGGCGGTGCCGCCGGGCGAGGCTCGCGGGCTTCCGCGCGCGATGTGCGCGCGGCCTCGGCCTCGACGCGGCGGATCGCGTCTTCGAGCGCGAGGCGTTCCTTGGTGATGTCCGATTCCGACAGCGGCGGATCGACGGCGCGCAGCTGCGTCACCAATGCTGTGCGCGCCCGTTCGTACAGCGCGCGGCGAGCCTCTCCGGAGCCTTTTTCAAGCCCCTCTACGGCCCGGGCAATCAGCGGTTGATAATCAGTCATTCCTATAGAGCTTACGCCCGACTCCTTGATTTTTCATCTTAATTTCACGCTTCAAACGGGTTCTGCATGAGGATCGTGTCCTCGCGCTCCGGGCTAGTCGACAACACCGCCGCCGAGCAGCCGACCAATTCTTCGAGGCGGCGAACATATTTGATGGCTTGCGCCGGCAAATCCGCAAAGGAGCGGGCGCGCGCCGTGGCTTCGCCCCAGCCGGCGATGGTCTCATAGACGGGTTCGACCTTGGCCTGCGCGTGCTCGCCGGCGGGCAGGTAGTCGATCTCGCGGCCGTCCAGCCGATAACCGACGCACACCTTGATCTCCTCGAAGCCGTCGAGAATGTCGAGCTTGGTGAGCGCAAGCCCATGGATGCCGCTGGTGCGCACGCTTTGCCGCACCAGCACCGCGTCGAACCAGCCGCAGCGCCGCGGCCGGCCGGTGACCACGCCGAATTCCTTGCCGCGTTCGCCGAGCGTGCGGCCGATTTCGTTTTTCTGCTCGGTCGGAAACGGGCCGGCGCCGACCCGCGTGGTGTAGGCCT
>CAYWNY010000027.1:0-29021 GCA_964459765.1 uncultured Hyphomicrobiales bacterium
GAAAACATCACCGGCATCAGATCGCGCTTTTCCACGCCGACACCATGCTCGCCGGTAAGCACGCCGCCGACCTCGACGCAGAGCCGCAAAATGTCAGCGCCGAATTGCTCGGCGCGATCGAGTTCGCCCGGCTTATTGGCGTCATAAAGTATCAGCGGATGCAGATTGCCGTCGCCGGCGTGAAACACATTGGCGACGCGCAGTTCGTATTGCGCCGAAAATTCCTTCATGCGCTGCAAGACAAACGGCAGCTTGGCGCGCGGGATGGTGCCGTCGACGCAATAATAGTCCGGCGAAATGCGGCCGACGGCCGGAAACGCCGCCTTGCGGCCGGCCCAGAACAATAGCCGCTCCGCCTCCGAGTTAGAGAGGCGGCAAGTCAGGGCACCGCAATCCTGCGCAAGCCGTTGCACGCGGTCGAGCAGATGGTCGACTTCAGCAAGCGGACCGTCGAGTTCGACGATCAGCAGCGCCTCGACATCAAGCGGGTAGCCGGCGTGCACGAATTCCTCGGCAGCATGGATCGCCGGCCGGTCCATCATCTCCATACCGCCCGGAATAATGCCGGCGCCGATAATGCGCGCGACGCATTCGCCGGCGTGCTCGGAAGCGGCAAAGCCGATCAGAGCCGCGCGCGCACATTCCGGCTTTTTGAGAATGCGCACCGTGACCTCCGTGACGACTCCCAATAGGCCTTCCGAGCCGACCACGACGCCCAAGAGATCGTAGCCCGAAGAATCGAGATGACTGCCGCCGAGGCGAAGCACCTCGCCGTCGATCAGCACGATTTCGCAACCGAGCACGTTGTTGGTGGTGACGCCGTATTTGAGGCAGTGCACGCCGCCGGAATTTTCCGCCACATTGCCGCCAATCGTGCAGGCAATCTGCGACGACGGGTCGGGCGCGTAATAAAAGCCGACATGCTCCACGGCCTGCGAAATGGCGAGATTGGTGACGCCGGGCTCGACCACGGCGACGCGATTGTCGAAGTCGACGGCGCGGATGCGCTTGAATTTCGCCATGCCCAGAAGGACGCCGTCGCCGAGCGGCAACGCGCCGCCCGAGAGCGAAGTCCCGGCGCCGCGCGGCACCACCTTGATGCCCTCGTGCTGGCAGTAGCGCAAAACCGCCGCGACCTGTTCGGTGGTCGACGGCAGCACGACGACCATCGGCAGCGCCCGGTAGGCGGTAAGACCGTCGCTCTCAAACGGCCGCATCGCCTCTTCGGCATCGATGACGCCCTCGCCCGGCACAATGCGCCGCAGCGCCGCCACGATGTCGGCGCGGCGGCCAAGCACCGCGTCATCCAGTTGAGGCATTGCCACATTCATCGCTAAAACTCGCTGTCGTCGGAGCGCCGCAAGACGCAGCTAATATACCGGAAAATGCGGCGTCCGGCACGGCGGCGAATTGGCCGGTTGACACGTCGCACCGGGCCCGCTTGAAACGGCGTGCACAGACTGTGCAATCGTGATGATGGGCGGCAAGGCGCGGCTGCGCACCGCCACCGGGGCCAAAAGACGAAGGGGACATCGAATGGTCAGGGGACGGTGGATGATGAAGAGGTTGGTCGCGGCTGCGGCGCTGATCGCGGCGACGGGGATGGCGCCGGCGCAGGATGCCGAACACGGCGCGACTGTGTTCAAGAAGTGCATGCCATGTCACAACATCGGCCCCGGCGCCACCAACAAGGTAGGCCCCCTGCTCAACGGTCTCGACGGCCGTCATTCCGGCAACGTCGCCGATTATAGCTATTCCGACGCCAACAAGAATTCAGGCATCGTGTGGGGCGAGGCGACGTTCAAGGAATACATCAAGAACCCGAGAGCCAAGATCCCCGGCACCAAGATGGTGTTCGCCGGCATCAAGGATGAAAAAGACATCAACGATCTGTGGGCCTACCTCAAGCAATTCGACGCCGAGGGCAATATCAAGAAATAGCCATGGGCTCCGATCCCTTGATCTCGCGCAAACCGGGCGGCTAGTAGAGCGGATATGACATTCGCTATCGCCAGGCCGCGATTTCGTGAAGCGAACGTCAAATCCAAAGCTCCACTCGGACTAATATTTGCTAGTGGTCCTTTGATTCTAACATTCGCATGATAGCCTGCCAGATTGGTATGCGAATGTTATAATCGGACCACTAGCGGGCATGCGACCAATAAACAGTACAGTCAGAGGAAGCGCGACATGATCAAGGATATTGTCGTTAATTTGAGCGTCGGTGAGAAACCGACCCCGGTCGGCGATTTTGCAGTCGCGCTTGCTGCCGCCTTCGAGGCACACCTCGCCGGCGTAGCGTTCCTCTACGATCCGATCGTGCCGGTTTCTGGCGCGGGTTATATTCCGGCCGAGGTCATCGAGGCGCAGGAGCGCGACAATCGCGGCGCGACGGGAGCCGCGATCAAGCAATTTACCACCGCCTGCGAGCGCGCCGGCGTGACCGCCGAGCCGCTGACGCTCAGCGCAAGCTTCGCCGGCGTCGGCGAGCAGTTCAGCCGCATTGCCCGGCGTTTCGATCTGTCGATTGTCGGCCAGGCCGAGCCTGAAACCAGCGCGGTGGAAGAGGTGATCGCCGAAGCCGCTTTGTTTGAATCGGGCCGCCCGGTTATCCTTGTACCCTATATCCAGAAGGGACCGCTGAAACTTGATTACATCACGGTGTGCTGGGACGGCAGCCGCGCCGCCGCGCGCGCGGTCGCCGACGCCATGCCGCTCTTGAAGCGCTCCGGCCAGGTCGAGGTGTTCATCGTCTCCGACGAGCGCGGCAAACAGGATGAGGTCGCAGGCGCCGATATTGCGGCCCATTTGGCCCGCCACGGTCTCAACGTTCAGGTCGAACGAACCGCGTTGGGCGACATCGACGTCGCCGACATCATCCTCTCGCACGCCGCCGACACCGGCACCGACTTTATCGTCATGGGCGGCTACGGCCATTCACGGCTGCGCGAATTCGTCCTCGGCGGCGTCACCCGCAGCATCTTCCAATCGATGACCGTTCCGGTCCTGATGTCGCATTAATCAGGAAACGGCAAAATAGCGTTCGCGCTGAATCCTGATCACTGATTCCTGACACCCGATCGCTGCTTGCCGTTATTGACGCGCAAATGCACGCCGTGCCACGTTTTGCCCACTCTTGATCACTCCCACCGCGTTCGCGCCGCCCACATGGGCATCGGCTCAAACGCAGAAATAACGGGGAGGATGGAGGGTTCTGGAGGGGTAAGTGCATGGCGCGTCGAGCCGCATGACCGAAATACCATTGCCTGGAGCAGCGAGTGCCGGCGACACCGCCATGGTGCCGTTATTGCAGATTTCGGGCGTGGGCGTGCGCTTCGGCGGCATCGTCGCGCTCGACGAAGTCACCTTCAGCGTCGCCAAAGGCCGCATCGTCGGCTTGATCGGACCGAACGGCGCCGGCAAGACCACGCTGTTCAATTGTCTGAGCCGGCTGTATCGGCCTGAGCGCGGCGACATCGTCTTCGACGGCCATTCGCTGCGCCGCTGCACGCCGCCGGATATGGCCGGCCTCGGCGTCGGGCGCACCTTCCAAGCCTCGACGCTGTTCTCCTCGATGTCGGTGCTCGACAACGTCAAGGTCGGCGCACACGCGCGCGGCGGCAACAATCCGTTGACCGACGCTTTGACGCTGCCCGGGAGCCGCCTCGAAGAACGCGAATTCGACGAGACGGCGCGCGCAATGCTGACCTTTGTCGGACTGGAAAGCACCGCCAGCCGGCAGGCGGCAAGCCTCTCGCTCGGTGCGCGCAAGCGCGTCGAACTGGCGCGGGCGCTCGCCGGCAGGCCGTCGTTACTGCTGCTCGACGAGCCGGCCGGCGGATTGAACCACGAAGAAGTAGCGGAGCTTGGCGCGCTGATCCGTTCGATCCGCGATCAGCTCGGCATCACTGTGCTGCTGGTCGAACACCACATGGGCCTGGTGATGAGCCTCTCGGATCAGGTCGTGGTGCTCAACTTCGGCCGCGTCATCGCCGACGGACCGCCGGAAGCGGTGCAATCCAATCAGGCGGTGACCGAAGCTTATTTGGGGCCGAGACACTGATGCCGTCGATCCTCGAATTGCGCGGAGTAAAAGCCTTCTACGGCCCCTCCGAAGTCGTGCATGGCATCGACGTCGCGGTCGAGGAAGGCGGCATGACCGTGCTCCTTGGCGCCAACGGCGCCGGCAAGACCACCACGCTGCGGGCAATCTGCGGCATGGTGCGGAGCGAAGGCGACATTCTGTTTGCCGGCCAGCGGCTCGACCACCGCACCACCGAAAAAATCGCCGCCGTCGGCGTCGCCCACGTGCCGGAAGGACGCGGCACGTTTATCGGGCTCACGGTCGAGGAGAATTTGCGGCTTGGCGGCTACACGCGCCCGCGCCGTATTCCGGCGAATATCGAGCGCATGTACGGGTATTTCCCGATCCTGGCGCAGCGGCGCCGCCAGCAAGGTGGGGCGTTGTCCGGCGGTGAGCAGCAGATGCTCGCGATCGCACGCGCGCTGATGATGGAGCCGCGGCTTCTAGTGCTGGACGAGCCGTCGTTCGGGCTGGCGCCGCGCATCGTCGACGACATTTTTAAGATCGTTGGACGCATCCAGAAAGAGGAACACGTCAGCGTCCTGTTGGTGGAGCAGAACGCCAATCTGGCGCTCGAACTCGCCGATCACGCCTACCTCCTCGAGACCGGCTATGTGGTCGCGTCCGGCCGCGCCAAGACGCTCGCCGACGATCCGCAAATCCGTCGCTCCTATCTCGGTTATTGACGGGCCCGCGATGCACGAATTCCTGCAGCAAGTGTTTTCCGGGCTCGCCGCCGGCTCGATTTACGCATGCGTCGCGTTGGCGCTGGTGATGATCTACCGCTCCACCGATCTGGTGAATTTCGCGCAAGGCGAAATGGCGATGTTCTCGACCTACATCGCCTGGACCCTGGTCAATACCGGGCTGCCGTTCTGGGCGGCGTTTTTCATGACGTTGGTTGTTTCGTTCATCGGCGGCATGTTGATCGAGCGCGTCCTGATCCGCCCGGTCGAGAACGCCCCGGTGCTGGCGGCGGTGGTGGTGACCATCGGTCTATTGTTGATTTTCAATTCCCTCGCCGGCTGGATCTACACCTACACCGTCCAGGATTTCCCCTCGCCGTTCCCTGACCGGCCCATCCTCGGTGCGCTGATGACGACGCGCGACCTCGGCGTCATCGCCGTGACGCTGCTCCTGCTGCTATTGCTGTTTTTGTTCTTCCGTTTCACCTCGACCGGGCTGGCGATGCGCGCCGCGGCGCAGAATCCGGCGTCGGCGCGGCTGTGCGGCATTCCGGTCGGGCGGCTCTTGGCGATCGGCTGGGGGCTCGCCGCGGCGATCGGCGCGACCGCCGGCATCATGGTGGCGCCGGTGTTGTTTCTCGATCCGAGCATGATGGCCGGCGTGCTGCTCTACGCGTTTGCCGGCGCGCTCCTTGGCGGCATTTCGAGCCCGGTCGGCGCCGTCGTCGGCGGCCTCATTGTCGGCGTCACCGAAAATCTGGTCGGCACTTATCTGATCGCCAGTCAGCTCAAACTGACGGTGGCGCTGGCGCTGATCATCCTGGTGCTGGTGTTCAAGCCGAACGGGCTGTTCGGCACGGCGGTCGTGCGGCGGGTGTGAGCATGGACAAGCCCATCACGATCGTCGCGAGCGGCGTTGGCGCACCAGCCGCCGGTAAGGTCGGCGGATTGAGTGCCGCAGCGTGGCGGCGCGCCGGTATTGTGCTCTTGATCGCCATCGCGGTGGTCCTGCCGTTTGGGCTTAGCCGCTACCATGTGTTCGAGCTGACCATGGTGATGATCTATGCCATCGCCGTGCTCGGGTTGAACATTTTGACCGGCTATAACGGGCAGATTTCGCTCGGCCACGGCGGCTTCTTTGCCGCTGGCGCCTACACCGCCGCCATTCTGATGCACCGCTACGGCGTGCCCTACTGGGCTACTCTGCCGCCGGCCGGACTGATTTGCTTTGTACTCGGTGTGCTGTTCGGCCTGCCGGCGTTGCGCTTCGAGGGGCCTTACCTGGCGCTGGTGACTTTGGCGATGGCGCTGGCGACGCCGCAGCTCCTGAAATACTTCGACACCTGGACCGGCGGCCAGCAGGGCATCAATCTCGTCAAGCCGACGCCGCCGGCGTGGCTTCATCTCGATCGTGACCGCTGGCTTTATTTCCTGGCATTCGTGGTGTTGCTCATCGCGATCCGCGTCGCTTTCAATATGCTGCACGGGCGCACCGGCCGGGCTTGGGTCGCGATCCGCGACCAACCGATCGCGGCGGCCGCCATGGGCATCGAAACCGCCCGCTACAAAACCATCGCGTTTGGCACCTCGACGCTGTTTACCGGCGTCGCCGGCGCACTGTCGGCGGTGGTAATCGGCTATGTCTCGCCCGAGAGCTACAGTCTGTTCCTCTCAATCTCGTTTCTGGTAGGCTCGGCCGTGGGCGGCATCGCGACCATCGGCGGCGCCATCGTCGGCGGCTTCTTCATTCAGTACGTGCCCAATTTCGCCAACGACATTTCCGACGCGGCGCCATGGGCGATCTACGGGCTCGCGATGTTGTTGTTCATGTACGCCATGCCGCACGGTGTCGTCGGTTCGCTTGGGCCGCTGTTGGCGAGACTTAGGCGCCGCCTGCGGCCAGCCTCCAACACCCAGGAAACGAGGGCGCCATGAAGCGAGCAATACTACGCGGTTTCTTTGCGGCGGCACTCTTTTATGCCGGCGCTCACGCCGCTGCCGCCGGCCCGAACGCCCCAGGCGTCAGCGACACCGAGATCAAGCTCGGCAACACCATGCCCTACAGCGGGCCGGCATCCGGATTGGGCACGCTCGGCAAAGCCGAAGCCGGTTATTTCGCCATGATCAACGATCGGGGCGGAGTCAACGGACGAAAGATCAACTTCGTCACCCGCGACGACGGTTACAGCCCGCCCAAGACGCTGGAAATCACCCGGCACCTGGTCGAAGAGGAACAGGTGCTGTTGATGTTCAGCTCGCTCGGCACCGCGACGAATACCGCGGTGCAGGACTATCTCAACGACGGCAAAGTGCCGCAGCTCTTTATCGCGACCGGCGCCGCCAAGTGGGACGATCCCAAGCACCATCCGTGGACCATCGCGTTCACCCCCAATTATCATATCGAGTCGCGGATCTATGGCCGCTACATCGCCAAGAACTTGCCCGACGCCAAGATCGCGGTGCTCTATCAGAACGACGATTTCGGCAAAGATTATCTGGTCGGGCTGCGCCAAGACTTGGGCGACAAAGCCGACAAGATGATCGTCGCCGCCAAGAGCTACGAGACGACTGATCCGACGGTGGATTCGCAGATCGTCGCGCTGCAAGCGAGCGGTGCCGACGTGTTGTTGACGGCCGCCGTGCCGAAATTCGCCGCGCAGGCGATCCGCAAAATCTACGATATCGGCTGGAAACCGACGCACTTCCTGAGCTATCCGTCGAGTTCCATCGGCGGTGTGCTTAAACCCGCAGGTCTGGAAAAGAGCGTCGGCATTATTTCGGCGACCCCGTTCAAAGACGGCACCGATCCGCAGTGGCAGGACACGCCGGAATACAAAGACTGGGCGGCATGGATGCAGAAATACAATGCCTCCGGCAGCTTCAGTGACCCGTTCAACGTCGACGGCTATATTCGCGGTTCGCTGATGACGGCGCTGATCAAGGCGGCCGGCGACAATCTGACGCGCGAGAACTTGATGAAGCTCGCGACCGATATCCATGATATGAGATTACCGATGCTGTTGCCCGGAATTTCGGTGTCGACCGGGCCCGACGATTATCAGCCGCTCAAACAAATGCAGCTGGAGAAATTCGACGGCAATAGCTGGAAGCTGTTCGGCGAAGTCATTTCCGGCTCAGGGAGCTGACGGCGCCCACAACCCGATTGAAGCGGAGGAAAACATGACGACCAAACGAACGATTGAATGGACGCTCGGAGCGACCGGCCTTTTGCTTGCCGGCGGTCTTGCGCTCGCCGCCGGCCAATACGGTCCCGGCGCCAGCGATACCGAGATCAAGATCGGCAACACCATGCCCTATAGCGGCCCGGCCTCGGCCTACGGCGCCATCGGCAAGTCCGAGGCCGCCTACTTCACGAAGATCAACGAAGAAGGCGGCATCAACGGCCGCAAGATCAATTTCATTTCCCGCGACGACGGCTATAGCCCGCCGAAGACCGTCGAGCTCATTCGCAAGATGGTCGAGGAAGACCAGGTGCTGTTGACCTTCAACATCCTCGGCACGCCGCCGAACACGGCCGTGCACGAATACCTGAACGAAAACAACGTGCCGCAACTCTTCGTCGCGACCGGCGCCGACAAGTGGAACGATCCGTCGAAATTCCCATGGACGATGGGCTGGCAGCCCAGCTACCGCATCGAGGCGCGCATCTACGGCAAGTACATCCTCAAACAGTTTCCCGGCGCCAAGATCGCGATTCTCTATCAGAACGATGACTTCGGTAAGGACTATCTGACGGGCTTGCGCGAAGGCTTGGGTGCGAAAGCCGACCAGATGCTGATCGCCACCAAGACCTACGAGACCACCGACCCGACAGTCGATTCGCAGATCGTGTCGCTGCAGAGCAGCGGCGCCGATACGCTTCTGGTCGCGGCGATTCCCAAATTTGCCGCGCAAGCCATCCGCAAGGTCGCCGATGTCGGCTGGAAGCCGAATTTCTTCCTGACCAACGTTTCGGCTTCGGTCGGATCGGTGATGAAACCCGCGGGCTACGACAAATCGCAAGGCATCATCACCGCCGGTTATCTGAAGGATCCCAACGATCCGCAGTGGCAGGCCACGGCCGAGTACCAAGCCTGGCTCGAGTTTATGAAGAAATATGACGCGGGCGGCAGCCTCGCCGACGTCAATAATGTTTACGGCTACTCGGCGGGGCAGACGTTGGTGCATGTGCTCAAAGCCGCCAGCGACAATCTCACCCGCGAGAACATCATGAAGCAGGCGGCGAGCATTCATGACCTGAAGCTGCCGATGGCGCTTCCGGGCATCATCGTATCGACCGGCCCCACCGACTTCGCGCCGTTCAAGCAAATGCAGTTGCAGAAGTTCGAAGGCGAAACCTGGAAGCTGTTCGGCGACGTGATCGCCGGCAGCTAACCGCTAGACCATGATCCATTCAGGTTGACTCGGATCATGGTCTAGATTCTTCGCTGGCGCATGATCCGTTCGGAAAACCGGTATCCACTTTTCCGGATCATGCGCTACGGCGACGGCGCGCCCGCTGCCGCCGGCAGCGCCGTCTGCACCACAATGCCGCGCGCGCGCGCATCGGCAACTCCGAGCGCGCGCAGCGCGGTGAGCGCCAGCGCCTGCACGACATCGCGCTCGCGGCCGGTCGCGTCCGGGGCCAGCGGTCCGATCAGCCCCCCGATCAGCAATCCGGTGAGCGCGGCCGCCGCAAGCGCGGTATCCTGTTCGGGCAGCCTTCCCTCAGCGACCGCCGCCGCGATCCGCGCGCCGAATTCGTCGGCGAGCGATCGGCGAAAGTCCGCGCGCGCATGCTCAAGGTCCGCATCCACCGGTTCGGCGATGGCCGCATAAATGAGGCGCCGTTCACGCAGCGCCCGCGCCGCGAAGGTCATGATCGCCGCCGAAAGCGCTGACAGCGGGCCGGGCGCGCCGGACGCGGCCGCCCGCAGCGCACCGATTTCGCGCTCAGCGATCTCGGCCAGCACAGCCGCGACCAGATCGGTCTTGCCGGGGAAATAGCGATAGACCGTGCCGGCGGCTATCCCGGCGCGCTGCGCCACGGCTGCCACCTGCACGTCGGCCATGCCGCTCTCGCCGGTGATCATGCGCGCAGCCGTGATGATGGCGTCGTGGCGCGCGGCCAGGCGGCGGGCGACATTTTCGGTGCGGCGATAGGGCATTGGCGCTCGCAAGCAGGGAATCGCGCGAGCACTCTAGCAAAAATATGAACTGCGATTCAGCGCGCGATTGGCTGAAGACCAATCAACCGCCCTGCTCCTTAAGCGACTTGGCGCGGATTTTGGCGAGCGTCGTCGCCGGCGTGATCGCGTCCGGATCGATGGCGAGGCGGATGATGGCGGGCTTGCCGGACGCGACCGCCGCCTTGAACGCGGCCGCGAAATCGGCGGTGCGCTCGACGCTGATGCCGAAGCCGCCGAACGCCTGCGCGAAAGCCACGAAATCCGGGTTGCGCAAATCGGTCGCGACGATGCGGCCCGGATATTCGCGCTCCTGGTGCATGCGGATGGTACCGTAGATGCCGTTGTCGGCGATCAAAACGACGATCGGCAGGCTGTACTGCACGGCGGTAGCGAATTCCTGGCCGTTCATGAGGAAATCGCCGTCGCCGGCGATGCAGACGACCGGGCGCTGCGGGTAAAGCCGCTTCATCGCCACCGCAGCCGGAACGCCGTAACCCATCGAGCCCGAGGTCGGCGCGATGTGTTGACCGAAGCGGCGGAAGCGGAAGAAGCGATGAATCCACGCCGCGTAATTGCCGGCGCCGTTGCAGATGATGGCGTCGGCCGGAAGATTGTCGCGCAGCCATACCATGACGGCACCGAGATTGACTGCGCCCGGCTGTTCGGTCGGCTTTTCCGTCCACGCGAGATAGTCCGCATGCGCGGCCACGGCGTCGCCTTTGACGCCGTCTGGAACGGCAAGCGTTTCAAGCGCGGCGGCGAATGCGGTCGGCGTCGCGTTGATCGGCAGATGCGGGCTATAGACGCGGCCCAATTCTTCCGCGCCCGGATGCACGTGCACGAACGTCATCTTCGGACGCGGAATATCGAACAGCATGTAGCTCTGCGACGGCAATTCGCCCATGCGGCCGCCGATCAGCACAACCAGATCGGCAGCCTTGATGCGGTCGAGCAATTTGGGATTGGGTCCGATGCCGAGATCGCCGGCGTAGCTTGGATGCAGCGCATCGAACAGATGCAAACGGCGGAAGGTGGTGCACACCGGCAGCGCATATTTTTGCGAGAAACGCGCCACGCTCGTGGACGCTTCTTGCGACCATCGGCTGCCACCGAGGATCAGCATCGGCGCGCGCGCAGAACCGAGAAGCTCTGCGAACCTTGCCATCTCGGCCGGCCCCGGCGATGTCTCGACCGGGTTAAAGGGCGGCGCGTCGTCGATGGCGACACGCTCGGTCAGCATGTCTTCGGGCAGGCTGACGACGACCGGCCCCGGCCGTCCGTTGGCGGCGGTATGGAACGCGCGCGACACGATTTCCGGGATGCGCGCCGGATCGTCGATCTCGGTCGCCCATTTGGTCATCGAGCCGAATACGGCGCGGTAATCCAGCTCCTGAAAGGCCTCGCGCTCGCGCATGTCGCGCGCCACCTGGCCGACAAAAACCACGAGCGGCGTCGAGTCCTGGCGCGCGATATGGATGCCTGGCGAAGCGTTGGTCGCACCCGGCCCGCGGGTGACGAAACAGACGCCAGGCCGGCCGGTGGCCTTACCCACCGCTTCGGCCATCATCGCGGCGCCGCCTTCCTGCCGGCATACGGTGACGGAGAGATCAGTGTCGTGAAAGGCATCGAGCACGGCGAGGTAGCTTTCGCCCGGCACGCAAAAAACGTGGCGGACGCCGTTGACCCGCAGTTGATCGACCAAGATCTCGGCGGCGGTGCGATTATTGTCTTTGCCGCGCATCGGCGTCTCCGAGGAAGTGAGCGCGAACCGACTCGCCGCGCCCGTAATGATGGGCTTTGCTTGCCGTCTCGCGCGTCGCTAGTCCAGTACCTTTGCCGGGCAGGAGCGGTCCTTGGCTGTCCGCCGTCGACAGGCTTTGGCTTATGAGTGACCTCGACACCCAGCAGGAAGTCTTCAGCTTCCTCGCCAATCCGGCGACCCACGGCGGGGCGAAGGTGCAGCGCATCGACACGCACGCGGCCTCGGTGTTTCTCGCCGGCGACCGGGCGCTGAAGGTCAAGCGCGCGGTGCATTTCCCCTTCCTCGACTATTCGACGCTCGACAAGCGCAAACAGGCCTGCGCGGCGGAACTTTCGGTCAATGCGCCCTACGCACCGGACATCTATCGCCGCATCGTACCGATCACCCGCGAGGCACCGGGACGGCTGGCGATCGGCGGCGCCGGCGAGCCGGTTGAATGGGCGGTGGAGATGCGGCGCTTCGACGAGACGCGCACGCTCGATCATGTCGCGGGCGAAATCGACGAAGACCTGGCTGATGCGCTCGGCCGGGCGGTCGCAACAGCTCACGCCAAAGCGCCAGCGGCGGATGCACAAGCCTGGATAGCGGCGCTCGGCACCTACAACGACGAACACGTCGAAGTTTTCGCCCAGCATCCGGAAATCTTTCCGGCCGAAAAGATCGAAATGCTCGCGCAATCGAGCCGCGCCGCTTACGCCAAGATCGTCCCGTTCCTGCGCGAGCGTGCCCGGGAAGGCTTCGTGCGCCGCATCCATGGCGATCTTCACCTCGGCAATATCGTTTTGATCGACGGCAAGCCGGTGCTGTTCGATGCGATCGAGTTCAGCGAGATCATCGCCACCGGCGACGTGTTCTACGACATCGCTTTCCTGCTCATGGACCTGCTCGAGCGCCGGCTCAAACTCGCCGCCAGTGTCGTGCTCAACCGTTATCTTGCGCAAACGCAGCGGGTTGAGAATCTCGACGCGCTCGCGACGCTGCCGTTCTTCCTGTCGACCCGCGCAAGCATCCGCGCCAAGGTCACCATGGCGCGGATGGAACGGGCAAAGGAAAGCGAACGGGCGGCGATCGCGCGCAGTGCACGCGGTTATTTCGATTTCGCGCTCCAAGCCATCGCGCCGCCAAAACCCGTCTTGATTGCGGTCGGCGGCCTCTCCGGCACCGGCAAGAGCCGGCTTGCGCGCATGCTCGCGCCCGATATCGGCCCGATGCCGGGCGCGGTGATCTTGCGCTCGGACGTCGAGCGCAAGGCGCTCTTTGGCGTTGGCGAGACAGACGAATTGCCGGCCATCGCCTATAACGCGGAAACGACCGCCCGCGTGTACGCAGCGCTCGCCGGCAAAGCCCGGCGCATCCTCGCCGCCGGCCATGCGGCCATCGTCGACGCCGTATTCGCCCACCCCGACGAGCGCGCCGCCATGGCCGAAGTGGCGAAATCCGCCAATATCAGGCTGCAGGGACTGTTCCTGACCGCGGATCTCGAAACGCGACTCAAGCGCGTCGGCGGCCGTGCCGGTGACGCCTCCGACGCGGACCGCGCGGTAGCGCTGGCGCAGGAGCGCTATGAGCTCGGGCCGATGGATTGGCAGGAGGTCGACGCCTCCGGCTCGCCCGAAAGCACGCTAAAGCGGGCGAAAGCGGCACTAAAGCTAGTTAATTGACTGACATGGTGCAGCGCAAATATAAGCACATGCGAACTTCGGAATTGAGACGCTGGTGGCTTTGAAAGGCGCGATCCATGGCAAGCACTGACGCGGTTGCGGACGACGGAGATGGCATCGAGCACGCGGAACCGCCGACGCGGCGCGATTTTCTCTACATTGCCACGGGTACCGTCGCCGCCGTGGGCGTCGCCGCCACTGTGGTCCCTTTCATCGCGCAAATGAACCCGGACGCTTCGACGCTTGCCGCCGGTGGGCCGGTCGACCTCGATGTCAGCAAAATCGCCGTCGGCCAGCAGGTCGTCATCCGCTGGCGCGAGCGCCCGATCTTCGTCTTCCGCCGCGGGCCGGACACGGTGAAGGAGCTTGATAATCCGCAACTGCTGTCATTGCTGTCCGATCCGAATTCGCAGCAAATGCAGCAGGCGCCCTACGCCGCCAATGCCACGCGTTCGATCAAGCCCGAATTTGGCGTGCTGGTCGGCATCTGCACCCATCTCGGCTGCATCCCGATGTTCTATCCACAGCCGAGCGCATCGACGCCGGTCTCCGATTGGCCGGGCGGCTATTTCTGCCCCTGCCATGGCTCGAAATACGACGCCGCCGGACGGGTCTTCTCCGGCGTGCCGGCACCCTACAATCTGCCGGTGCCGCCCTACACCTTCGTCAACGACACGACCATCCGGGTCGGCGAAAATCCGAGCGGCTCGACCTGGGATTTCGGCTCGATCCGGCAGCTCTAAAGCGACACCCCGACAACCTCACTTTTTCGAAGCCTTCCAATCCCACGAGGTCGGAGGGCCTCTGTCCATGCGTTGCAAAGCTGTGCGTCATGCGCATAGCCGCATGCAATCGCTGCCTCCCTCCCCCATAATGCTGCATGGCCTTTGACGTCCGCCCGGTTGCCATCGCCACGGCAGGCTTCACCGCCTTCGTCAATCTCTACTCTCCGCAGGCGCTGCTGCCCGAGCTCTCGCATGAGTTCGGCGTCACCGCCGCCGTCATCAGCGCGCTGATGACGGCGTCTACGGCGGCGATCGCGCTGACGGCGCCGTTTACCGGCGCGCTCGCCGACGTGCTCGGCCGCAAACGTCTGATCACCGCGGCTTCGTTTGCCATCGTCGTGCCCACGCTGATGATGACCTTGGCCGCAACCGTGCCGCAGCTGGTGGCGTTGCGTTTCGTCCAAGGACTTTTGCTGCCGCCGATCTTCACCGTCGCCGTCGCCTATGTCGGCGACGAATGGCCGCACGCCGACGTGCCGCGCATGGCCGGGCTTTTTGTGTCCGGCTCGAGCGTCGGCGGTTTTTTCGGCCGTTTCGTCACCGGCGTCATCGCCGATCTCTTCGGTTGGCGCGCGTCGTTTGCCGCGGTGGCGCTGATTACGCTCGCCGGCGCGCTGGTGGTGACAATGGCGCTGCCGCGCGAGCGCAATTTCGTGCGCTCCGGCGGCTTCCTCGCCTCGACCGGGCAGATGCTCGCACATCTGCGCAATCCGCGGCTTCTCGCCATCTACGCGGTCGGCTTCGGCGTGCTGTTCAACTTCATCGCAACCTTCACCTATGTGAGCTTTCATCTCGCCGCCGCGCCTTATTTCTTTACACCGACGCTGCTTGGCGCGCTGTTCGCCACTTATCTCGGCGGCAGCGTGGCGGTGCCATGGGTCGGCTACGCCATCATCCTGTTCGGCCGCCGCCGCTTTGTGCTCGGCATTATCGGCATCTGGGTGGTCGGCGCCCTGTTGCTGCTCGCGCCGCCGGTGCCGGTGATCGTCTGCGGGCTGACGATCTGCGCCGTCTGCGGCATGGTGTGCCAGGCCACCTCCACCGGCTATGTCATCACCACCGCCAAGGAAGGTCGCTCGTCTGCGGCCGGCCTCTACGCCTCGACGTTCTATATCGGCGGCAGCGCCGGCGCCTTCCTCGTCGGTTTCGTCTGGAATGCCGCCGGCTGGACCGGCTGCGTCGCCGCGATCGTGGCGGTGCAGGCCATTATGGCGGCGATCGTCGCTCTCGCGTGGGAGGGTTCGCGCGGATAGGATGGCACAAAGGTAGGCGTGGGCTTTTTTGGGGGAGAAATGCCGAACGATCGTACCGCCACCAATCCGGTGCTGAGCGGCCGCAAGCTGAAATTGGGGACCTTCCAGACCAATCTCGAAAGCGGCTGCTGCATGTCGGATCTCGACGGCCGGCTGCGCATCAGCTGGCCGAATACCATCGCGCTCGCCAAGCTCGCTGAAGAGATGGACTTCGATGCGATCGTGCCGGTGGCGCGCTGGCGCGGCTTCGGCGGCATCACCAATCCGCAAGGCCCCGGCTTCGAGGCCTATACCTGGGCGGCCGGCATCGCCGCCTCGACCGCGAAGAGCTGCATCGCCTCAACCTCGCACGTCTCGCTCAACCACCCCATCACGGCGGCGAAACAGTCGGCGGCGATCGACCACATCTCGAACGGCCGCTTCATGCTCAACATCGTGTGCGGCTGGAACGGGGCCGAGATGGACATGTTCGGCGTCCCGCTGAGCAGCGTCGAAGACCGCTACGCCGCGGCGCAGGAATGGGTCGATATCGTCAAGCGGCTGTGGACCGAGGACGACGAATTCGACTTCGATGGCCGCTTCTATCAGATCAAGAAGGGCTATCTCGAGCCGAAGCCGATCCAGAAGCCGCGGCCGCCGATCATGAATGCGGGCGCCTCTGAGCTCGGCCGTCATTTCGCGCTCAAAAACTGCGACATCGTCTTCACGCTGATCCGCACCCACGACTATGAGGTCAACAAGGCGCATGTTGCCGCTTACCATAAGCTCGCGCGCGAACAATACGGCCGGGACGTCAGGGTTTGGACCCACGCCTGCGTGGTCGAGGGCGAAACCGAGAAGGAAGCCAGGGAATTCTACGACTATTACGTCCACCAGAAAGGCGACTGGAAGGCCGCGCAGAACGTCATCGACACGATGTCGGTCGAAATCAATCAAAAGGACATGCCGCCCGAGCGCCACAAGGCGATGTCGGAAATGTTCATTGCCGGCTGGGGCGGCCACCCGCTGGTCGGCAGCCGCGAGCAGATCGTCGACAAGCTCGCCGGCCTCTCGCGCATGGGCATGGACGGCGTTCTGCTCTCATGGCCGCGGTTCGAGGACGGAATGAAGGAGTTTCGCGACAAGACGCTGCTGCTCGTCAAGCAGGCCGGGCTTCGGGACGCCGTTTGATCACCTGCCGTCGAGGTTCAACGCCCGCTTCACCAGCTGCTCGCTAGGCAATCCAAACCTCAGCCGATACCATTGCGGCATCGGCGAAGGGCGGACCGCTAAACCACCGCACCCGCCGCAATTGAAAAAACCGGGGAGGATACAATGCCGAAGGTCAGGGCGAATGGCATCACGATCAATTACGAGCAGCAAGGCAGCGGCGAGCCCCTGGTGCTCATCCCTTTTCTGACCGCCGACAACGCCTGCTACGCCTTCCAAGTCGCCGACTACGCCAAGCATTACACCTGCATCTCGGTCGATCCGCGCGGCGCCGGCGAGAGCGATAAACCGCCCGGCGCCTATTCGACGGAATTGATCGCCGACGACATCGCCGCCTTGATGGCGGCCATCGGCGTCGAGCGCGCGCATGTCAGCGGTGTTTCGCTGGGTGCCGCGGCCGGCATGTGGCTTGCCGGCAAATATCCGCAGCGCGTCAAGTCGCTGTCATTGCACAGCGCCTGGCCGAAGAGCGATCCATTCCTGAAAATCGTGGTCGAAGGCTGGCGCAGCATCGCCAAGGCGCTCGGCAGCGTACCGGAAATGGTGGTCCAGGGGATTTTTCCTTACTGTTTCACACCCGAGCTCTATGCCGCCAAATCCGACTATATCGGCCAGCTCGGCGACTTCGTGCGCAGCCGGCCGCACCAGCCGCTCGACGCGCTCACGAGCCAATCGGCTGCAGTGATCGCGCACGACGCCATGGCGCAATTGGCGCGCATCAAGGCGCCTACGCAGATCACCATCGGCCGTCACGACACGGTCACGTCGCCGCGTTTCGCCGATGCGCTCAAGACCAACATTACGGGAAGCGAACTCTACATCTTCGAGGATTGCGCCCACGCCGCGCTCTACCAGGACGTGGCCGGCTTCAACGCCAAGACCTTGGAGTTCTTGGGCCGGCACACAGGCTAGCGGCTACAGCCTGCAACGCAGACGCTACGCTCGCGCAAACTTGAAAGCGACGCACTCCAACGATGGAGCCGCCTGTGGCTTGTCATATCGATAGTCGCGTTTCCGCTTCCCAAGGTTCTTTTCCCAGTCGGCGGGGCATCATCGCGGCGGTCGCTGCCTCCGCCGCGTTGCTGTCGGTCACTCGGTCGCTTGCTGCGAAAGACGCATCACCCGACGATGAACGATTCATGAGTTTGGCCATCGACGAGGCGCGCAAAGGCGATTTTCCCTTCGGCGCAGTGATCGTGCGCGACGGTCAGGTGATCGCGCGCGGACGCAATCTCGGCAGAACCAACGGCGACCCGACCGCACATGGGGAAATGATGGCGATCCGCCACTGCCTCGCTGACCATGGCAGCGCAGCGCTCCGGGGCAGCTCGCTTTATACCTCCGGCGAGCCGTGCGCGATGTGCATGGGCGCAATCCTGTGCCATGTCGGTCGGCTGGTTTTTGCCGCGTCCGTGCAGCACCTTGCCACCAAAATCGATCAGATCATGATCTCAAGTGCCGAAATCGCCGCAAAGGCTCCATTTGCACCGATTACGATCACCGGCGGCGTTCTCGCCGACGAAGCCATGCAGCTGTTTGGCAAATGAAGAACCGCTTGACCGTTAGCGGCCGTCGAGGTTCGACACCTGCTTCACGTCATGCGCCAGCGGCGCCACGAAGCCCCCGGCGCGCACCGCTTCGTCGAGCGCGTTGCGGTCGAGCGACTGGTCGTGTTTGTAGACGTCCTCGCGGAACTGGATCGTGCCGTCGCGCGTCACCCAGCCGGTGAGGTAGACCCACGCCACCGGCATTTTGTGCGGCAGGTTGATCGCCTTGCGTTCGCCGGTGGCGATGCCGGCGTCGATTGCCGCCCGGTTCCAACCCGGCGGCCCATCTTGCAGGATCCAAACCGCGAGGTCGCGCACATTGTCGACCCGCGTACAGCCATGCGAATCGAAGCGGTAATCGTCGGCGAAAAGGCGGCGCGAGTCGGTGTCGTGCATATACACCGAATACGGGTTGGGCATGTCGATCTTGAGATTGCCCAGCGCGTTGAAGGTCCCGGAGTCCTGCCGCACGGTGAAGTTGGGCGAACGCTCCGACGACCAGTCGATCGACTGCGGATCGATCTCTTCGTCACGGGCGCCGAGCACCTTCATATGCATGCGCGAGAGATAGGTCGGATCCCGGCGCATATGCGCAGCGATCTCGGTCTTGGTGATCGAGAGCGGCACCGTCCAGGTCGGATTGAGGTCGACGGCGGTGATGTAGGCGGTCAACGTCGGCGACGGCTTGTCGATCTTACCGACGATGACGCGATAGCGGCGCTCGACCTTGCCGGCGCCGACCGCTTCGACGAAAGCGGCCGGAATATTCACCACCACATAACGCTCGGCGAAGGTAAAATCCATTCCGGTGAGCCGCTCGATCGAGGCCTCGAGCTGTTTGATGCGTTCGCCGACCGGCACGTTGAGCGCTTTGAGCGTCTGCGCGCCGACGCTGCCAGTGACGTCGAGCCCGTGCCGCAGCTGAAAGCGTTTGACCGCTTCGACGACAGCGTCGTCGTAGGCGTCGCCAGCCTCCAGTTCCGGTGCAAGGTCATCACCGCCGACCAGTCGCCGGCGCAGCAAGGCGACATCCGGTCCGCTCGTGCCCGGGGCAAGCTTGGCGTCCGCCGGCAGGAGCGGCCAGCCGCCGCGGACCTGGATGTCGGCGTAGCTCAACAGCACTTCTTTGATGCGCGCATACGTGCCGTCGTCGAAAACCGGATTGGTGGACAATGCCAGCTCCGCGGCCGAGCGCGACTCCGGCGTCGATGCAGGCTTGGCGGCCGCATGCGGAGCCGGCTTGGCCGCTGCGGCCGGATGGCCGGCGGCGTTCGGAGTTTGCGCAGCCGCCGTAGCCGAGGCCAACATTACGATGACGCCCGCGACAGCAATCGCCCGCATCGTTTCCTCTAACTTGATACCGCTCAAGACTGCGGCTGCGGCTCCATCGGACCCGCCTCCGGACGCGGCCGGTTGCGGCCGGCGCCGGCGGTCGGCACCGTCGTGTTGCGCGGCGTGGTCGGCTCAATCACCGACTCGCGGTTCGGCCGCTTGCCCATGAGCAAGTCCTTGATCTCATCGCCGGACAAAGTCTCGAACTCGAGCAGCCCCTTGGCCAGCGTTTCCAGATCGCCGCGCTTTTCGGTGAGGATTTTGTTGGCTTCGTTATAGCCTTCCTCGACGTAGCGCCGGATTTCGGCGTCGATCTTCTGCACGGTGGCTTCGGAAATATTCTGCTGACGCGACACCGAGTAGCCGAGGAAGACTTCTTCCTGGTTCTCCCCGTAGGCGACGGTGCCGAGCGCATCCGACAAACCCCAGCGCGTCACCATCATGCGCGCCAGCTTGGTCGCCTGCTCGATATCGGAGGCGGCGCCCGAGGTCACCTTCTCGCGGCCGAACACTAATTCCTCGGCGACGCGGCCGCCCATCATGATGGCGAGCCGCGACGTCATCTGCTCAAGCGACATCGACAGCTTGTCGCGCTCCGGCAGCTGCATGACCATGCCGAGCGCGCGGCCGCGCGGAATGATGGTTGCCTTATGCACCGGATCGGTCGCCTTGACGTTGACAGCAACAATGGCGTGGCCGCCCTCGTGATAGGCGGTGAGGAGCTTCTCCTCCTCCGTCATCACCAGCGACTTTCTTTCGGCGCCCATCATCACTTTGTCTTTAGCGTCTTCGAACTCGACCTGGGTGACCATGCGCTTGTTGCGCCGCGCCGCCATCAGCGCCGCCTCGTTGACGAGGTTCATCAGATCGGCGCCGGAGAAGCCCGGTGTGCCGCGGGCAATGGTCTTCAAATTCACGTCGGGCGCCAGCGGCACCTTGCGCACATGCACTTTGAGGATCTGCTCGCGGCCGACCACGTCCGGATTGGGCACGACCACCTGCCGATCGAAACGGCCCGGGCGGAGCAGCGCCGGGTCGAGCACGTCCGGCCGGTTGGTGGCGGCGATCAAAATGATGCCTTCATTAGCCTCGAAGCCATCCATCTCGACGAGCAGTTGGTTCAGCGTCTGCTCGCGTTCGTCGTTGCCGCCGCCGAGGCCTGCGCCACGGTGGCGGCCGACGGCGTCGATCTCGTCGATGAAGATGATGCAGGGCGCGTTCTTCTTCGCCTGCTCGAACATGTCGCGCACGCGGCTCGCGCCGACGCCGACGAACATCTCGACGAAGTCGGAGCCGGAGATGGTGAAGAACGGCACGTTCGCTTCGCCGGCGATGGCGCGCGCGAGCAGCGTCTTGCCGGTGCCGGGCGGGCCGACCAGCAACAGGCCGCGCGGGATGCGCCCGCCGAGCCGCTGGAATTTACCGGGATCGCGCAGGAATTCGACGATCTCCTGGAGATCGAGCTTGGCTTCGTCGACGCCGGCCACGTCCTCAAAAGTCACGCGGCCATGCGCTTCGGTCAGAAGCTTCGCGCGCGACTTGCCGAAGCCGAGCGCCTTGCCGCCGGCGCCCTGCATCTGCCGCGACAGGAAAATCCACACGCCGATCAGCGCCACAAACGGCAGCCAGGAGATCAGCAGCGACACGAACCACGGTACGTTGTCGGACTGCGGACGTGCGGTGATCGAAACGCCTTTGTTGTACAGCCGCTGCACCAGCGTCGGGTCGCTCGGCGAATAGGTCTGGAAGGTGCGGCCGTCGGTGAAGGTGCCGTGAATGTCCGGACCCTGGATGACGACGTCGCGCACGCGGCCTTGATCGACCTCGTTGAGCAGCTGCGAGAATGAGATGTCTTGCGAGGTGGTGTGCTGGCCCGGGTTCTGGAACAGCGTGAACAACGCCAGCAGCAGTAGAACAATGATGACCCAAAGGGCGAAATTCCGCAGATTGGCGTTCATCACGTGTCCTCTAAGCCGGCTTTTCGCCGGCACCCGGCGGCCCTAAGTAACTTCGCGAATCGTGGCTGCCTCACGTCCCGCATCTCCGACAATGTAGGCGTCGTGACCCCGCCTGCCAAGGGAAGCCGGTGTCTGGCCAAGCCATTAATCCTACTGTGATTTCGTAAAGCGGCGGTTGCCGGGCGGGGCGCGGCGGCGGGCCGGGGCGCGCTCCACCATAACGCGTCCCTTGCCGAGTGTTATCAGAGCACCCGCCAACGTGCGCCGCAATGGCGCGCGCGATACTCTTAGCGCTTCATAAAGCATCTCGAGCTTGCCGAGTTCGACCGGTCCTTCATCGCCGGCATGTGCAACGGCACGGCCGAGAAGCCGCAAACCCACTTCCGCCGGCAGATCGGCAAAGCTGATCGCCTCGAAGACGATCGGCCCGCGCTCCCGCCACGGACCCGGCGCCAACGCCTCGCGCGCGGCCGCCACTGCGAACTCGACCGTGGCCTCGACGCGGCGCATGCGTAGCGCGAGCCGCGACAGCCCGCGCGCATCGAGCCCCTCGCGCGCGAGAACAGGCATCAGCGCGCGCAAGCGCGTCCGGGCAAAGCGCGGATCCTCGTTGCTCGGATCTTCGCTATGCGCGACGCCGGCACTTCTGAGTGTCGCGATGAGCCGCGCCTTGGCGACACGGAGTAACGGGCGGACCAAAAAGATCGTGCCCTGGGCGCCCACCGGCAGTGCCATCGCGTGCGCCATTCCCGCAAGTCCGGTCAGACCGCTGCCGCGGGCGAGGCGAAACAACACCGTCTCCGCCTGATCGTCGATCGTATGCGCGGTGAGAATATGTTCGTAGCCGCCGCGCATGGCGGTTTCGGCGAGCAAGCGATAGCGGGCGACGCGGGCGGCTTCCTGCAGGCCGGCCTTCGGCTTCTTGCCGCGCCATGCCAACGTGCGGTGCTCGATCCCGAGCCGGCGCGCGAGCCGCTTTACCGCAGCGGCCTCGCGCTTGCCTTCCGGGCGCAGGCCGTGATCGACAGTGACGGCGAGGAGCTTCGGCGCATGCCGCGAGCGTTTCTTCAGTGCTGCGGCCCAGCCCCCGGCGAGCATGAGCAATGCGGTTGAATCGGCGCCGCCGGAGACGGCAAGGAGGAGGCCCTTCAAATTCTCAAGACCGGCGAACAACGCGCCCGCTTCCGCGTCGCTAACCGGTTGGTCAGCAGTGGCCACGCTTTTGTTCTCGGTCGACGGCCTGCTTCACGCCGGCGGTCGCGTGCGGATATTTGCGCAAGACTTCGCCGAGCGAGGCACAGGCCGCTTCCTTTTCGCCCAAGGCCGCGAGCGACTGACCGAGTCGCAACAACGCCTCCGGCGCCCGCGCCGTCGTATCGTATTTGGTGGAGACGGCGAGGAACGACTCGGCGGCGTCGCGGTATTGCTGCTGCTGATAAAGACTCTCGCCCAACCAATATTGCGCTTCCGGCGTCAGGCGGTCGCTCGGGTACTGACGCAAGAACGAGCGGAATGCATCGGCGGCTAATCCATAGTCCTTGTGGAGGACATAACCGTACGCCAGGTCGTACTGATCCTTGGGCGTATTCGCCGGCGGCAACGTCGCCTGCAAGGCGCCGGTCGAGCTTGTATTGTTGGGCGGTGGCGGCGGCAGTTCGCCGGGTGCACCGCCGCGCGAGGTCGAGAGGTCGAGCGGTGCGCCGATCTGGCGCGGCGGCGGCGCGTCGGATACCGGCGGCGGCTCGGTCGCGGCCGTGCTGGTACCGAGCGGCCGTGGCGCGCCGGGCGCATTCGGGTTGGCGGTCGGATCGAACGCATCCCCACGACGGCCGCCGGAGGGCGGCGGCGGCTCCATCGGCGTGGCGGTCGCGACCGAGGAAGCAGCAGGCGGCGGCGTATATTGGCCGGTCGGCCGTGGCGAACCGGGTGACGGCGCGCGCCCCGTGCCTTTGGCTTCATCGCCGCGCGCAATCTCATCCTGCAGGCGTTGCACCTGTTGATCGAGCTGCTGATTGCGGTACTGCAATTGCTCGATATTGCCGGTGAGCTCTCGGATCCTGGCTTCCAGGCGATTGATGCGCGTCACCAATTCCGCATCCGAGTCCTGTGCGGCAGCGCTTCCGACGCAGAGCGGGCACGCGATGACGATGGCAAGGACGACGGCAGAGCGGATCATGAGTGGCGACTTCGACGGTGGCGAGCCGCGCTTAACATAGCCCGTCCTGCGTCCAAATTGTGACTGTTTTCAGCGCTTCTAAACCGACACAATCGTGTCATTCCGCCGGCTGCAGGCGGGGTTGCTTGCGCGATTGCCGCCACTCCTCGAAGCGCTGCATCACGACAAAAAATGTAGGAACGAACACGACCGCGAGGCAGGTAGAGGCGATCATGCCGCTGAACACCGCGATGCCGATCGACCTGCGCGCTCCAGCGCCCGCGCCGGTCGCGATGACAAGCGGGAGAACTCCCAGAATAAAGGCGAAGGAGGTCATGAGAATGGGGCGGAATCTGAGCCGCGCCGCCTCGACCGCCGCCTCAATGATCGCCATTCCTTCGGCTCGTTTTTGGCGCGCGTAATCGACGATCAGAATCGCATTCTTGCTGCCGAGCGCGATTAAAAGGATGAGGCCGATCTGTGTGTAGAGATTGTTGGCGACCCCGAAAGCGGCCAGCGTTCCGACTGTGCCGAGCAAGGCGAGCGGCACGGCGAGGATCACGGCGAGCGGCAGAATCCAACTCTCATATTGCCCCGCCAGGACGAAATAGACGAGCAGCAGCGCGAGGCCGAAGACGAAATAGATCTGCGTGCCTACCGCCTTCTCCTGGTAGGACATCGCGGTCCATTGGTAACCCGTTCCCGGCGGCAGCGTCTGCGCGCCGATCTGGTCCATGATGTCGAGCGCCTGGCCCGAGCTGAAGCCTGCGGCAACGCCGCCGACGACTGCGGCCGACGGATAGAGATTGTAAAGGCTGATCAGCGGCGGGCCTTGGACCTCCTTGACGTCGATTACCGTTCCGATCGGCGTCATCGTTCCATTGCCGGCCTTGATTCTGAGGTTCCCAATGTCACTGACGCTCGCGCGATAGTCCGGCAGTGCCTGCGTATAGACTTGGAACACGTGTCCGAATTTGTTGAACTGGGCCGCGTAGTACGATCCGACGTAGGCTGCCATGGCGGAAAACACGTTGCCGACCGTGATGCCGAGCGTCTCGGCCTTGATGCGGTCGACGGTGACGCCGAGCTGGGGAGCGCCGGCGCGGAACGTCGTGCCCAGCCTCTGCAGCGCGGATTGGGAACTGCCGTTCCTGATCACGGCGTCCGTCAGGCTCTGCAACAGGGCGTAATCGAAATCGCCGTTCTTGATCTCGATTTGCATGTTTAAGCCGCCAACGTTGCCGATGCCCTGGATCGGAGGCGGGAGCAGCGGGAACGCGACGGCTTGCGTCACACCTTGTAGCGAGCGATACAGATTTAGAACGATCGAGCGCAGATCCTCTCCCTTCTGCTTCAGTCGCGCGTCCCAGTCCTTGAGGACGACAAAGGCGACGCCCGCGTTGGCGAGGCTTGCCATGTTATCGAGTACGGAAACGCCGCTGATGGCGACCACATGGTCGACGCCCGGCAGCTTCCCGACAATCCCCGAGATCTGTTGCATGACCGCGCCGGTGCGCTCCTTCGAGGCGCCGTCGGGCAATTGAGCGCTGACGATCAGATAACCTTGGTCCTCGTCCGGCAGGAATCCGGTCGGCACGCGCGTTAACCCCCAGACGGCAACGCCGACCAGAAGGAGCGCAACGACGGCCATGGCGCCGCTGCGATGCGTCATCGCACCGATGAGCCGCACATAGGCCCGTTCGGCGGCGCCGAAGACGGCGTTGAAGCCGCGATAGAACAGGTTGCGCCGCTCGCCGGGGGTCGGCGGCCGCAGCCAGAGCGCGCTTTGCGTAGGCTTCAAGGTCACGGCGTTGATCGCGCTGATGAAGGCGGTGGCAGCGATGACAAGCGCGAATTGCCGGTAGAGCTGGCCGGTCAGCCCCGGCAAGAAGGCGGCCGGAATGAACACCGACATCAGCACCAGCGTGATGCCGATGACTGGGCCCATCAGCTCGTCCATCGCCCTGCCCGCCGCCTCGCGACCGGGCACGCCCTGTTCGACATAGCGCGAGACGCCCTCGACGATGACAATCGCGTCGTCGACAACGATGCCGATCGTGAGCACGATGGCGAACAGCGTCGCGAGATTGACGGAGAAGCCAAGCGCCGCCATCGCGGCGAAAGCGCCGATGATCGTCACCGGAACGGTCGTCGCCGGGACGAGCATCGCCCGCCAATCCTGCAGGAAGACGAGAATTACGATCAGCACCAGAACGCCGGCCTCGATCAGCGTCAGATAAACCTCGCCGATCGCGGCTTTCACGAATTTCGTGGTGTCGAAGGGCACCACATAGGTGAGGCCCGCCGGGAAGCTCTTGGCGAGCTCCTCCATTTTGGCTTTGACTTCGTTGGCGACCGCAATCGCGTTGGCGTCCGGCAGCAGGGAGATGGAAATCCCCGCCGCCGGCCGGCCGTCGAGGTCGAATGACTCGCTGTAGGTTTGAGCACCGAGTTCGACGCGACCGATATCGCGGATGCGGGTGATTTGTCCGCCATTTGCGGAATCGACCTTGACGATGATGTTCTCGAATTCCGCGGCATCGTCCAGGCGGCCTTTGAGGTCGAGGGTATATTGGAAATCCTGGCCCTTCGGCGCGGGCGGCGCGCCGACCTGGCCGGCGGCGACTTCCTGACTCTGTTGTTGGACGGCGTTGATGACGTCCTGCGGTGTCAAGGCTCGCGCCTGAAGCAGGTCCGGGTTCAACCAGATGCGCATGGCATATTGCCCGGCGCCGAGGATTTTCACGGCGCCGACGCCCTGGAGGCGAGCCAGTTCGTTCTGCACGTTGATGACGGCGTAGTTCGACAGGAACAGGCTATCGAAGCGGCTGTCCGGCGACACCAACACGACGAATTCGAGAATCGAGGTCGACTTTTTGGCCGTCGTCACGCCTTGGGCCTGGACCTGCTGCGGCAGCGACGAAATGGCGGAGGCCACCTGGTTCTGGACCAGAATCTGCGCTTTTTCGGGGTCTGTGCCGATCGCGAATGTGACGACCAACGTGTAGGTGCCGTCGTCCGCGCTGGTCGACTGCATGTAGAGCATGTCCTCGACGCCATTGACCTGCTGCTCGATCGGCAGGGCGACGGTGTCGACCAGCGTCTTGGCGCTCGCGCCGGGATACTGGGTCGTGACCTGTATGGTCGGCGGGACGACGTTGGGATATTGGGAGGTTGGCAGTTGAATGAGCGAAACCAGGCCGATCAAGACGAAGACCAACGCCAGCACGTTTGCGAGCACCGGCCGATCGATGAAAAACCGCGAGATCATATCGGTGCCCCGCAGCGTTTCATTTCGGCGTCGGCTCGGGGCCGCCGGTTTTGGCGGCGCGTGACGGGTCGACCGCGCCCGACGTCAGCTCCGATCGTTGCGGCTCGACCTTGGCGCCAGGGAAAGCGCGCTGAACGCCTTCGGTCACGACCCAGTCGCCAGGATCGAGTCCGGATTCGATGATCCGGAGTTGACCTTGCCGTTCTCCCGTCTTGACGATTTTGCGCTGAACGACATTGTCCGCGCCGACCACCAACACGTAGCTCCCCTCCTGGCTCATCCCAATCGCATCGTCTCGCGTCAGCAGCGCGTTGTCCTGATGCGCGATCGGGATGCGAACCCGCACGAACAGCCCCGGCAGCAGCGCTTGATCCTTGTTGTCAAAAAGCGCACGGGCGGTCAGCGTACCGGTGGCGGTGTTGAGTTGGGGCGAGACATAATCGAGATGTCCTTTGTGAGGATAGCCCACCTCATTCTGCAGCCCAATCTCGACAGGGATGCTCGAGATGCTGGAAAGGTTCGCCGAGTTGATCGGATGCCCAGCCTCGGCACGGTTTCGCCGGATCGCCAAAACTTGGGGCTCGCTCGCGGTGAAATAGACGTAGAGCGGGTCGGTCTGGACGATGGTTGCGAGCGAGGTCGGACCGGACACGCCGACGAGCGCGCCGATATCGGCTTGATGATTGGTGACGATGCCATCGAAAGGGGCGAGGACCCTGGTATAGCCGAGGTTGATGTTCGCGGTTTCGACGTTGGCTTGATCAACCAGAACGGTGGCCATGTCCTGCTGAACGGTGGAGGCCTGGTCTTGCGCTTGTTGCGCTGCAATTGATTTCTCCCGTTCCAACGTCTGGTAGCGAGCCAGATTTATTTGCGCTTCTGCGAGCGCTGCCTGATCGCGCGCCAATTGCCCTTTGGCGGCATCGAGCTGCGCCTGATAGACGTCACGCTCGATGCCGAAGAGCTGCGTTCCTTTGGTGACCGCGGCACCGTCCTTATAATCGATCGATTCCAGATAGCCTTGGACGCGCGCGACCAGGGTCACGGAGTTGAACGGCTCGGTGTTGCCGGTCAGGTTGAGATACAGGGTCACCGGCTGCTGCACGGGCCTCGCGACGACGACTTTCGGAGGCGGCGGAGGGACGTAGCGATTGTCCTGCCCGCAGGCGGCGACGGGAAGCATGGCAACGAGCGCGAGCATGGCACGAACGGCGCCGATCTCGGACATTAGCAGACCCTAGTCGAATTGGACGCGATTGGAATGGAACGCAGGCACGCGACGGGCGGCGTTACCATCCGATTTCAGTGCGCCATTGGCAAGACGGAAGGCGCGGACGGCAAGCCATCCGCTTAACTTCGTTCGCGATCGCCGGTCGGATATTTACGAGCTGGCGTTGAGCACGGTCACCGCGCGGCGGTTCTGCGACCAGCAGGAGATATCGTTACACACCGCCACCGGCCGCTCCTTGCCGTAGGAGATGGTGTGCATGCGCGGCGCCTGGACGCCGCGCGAGATCAGATACTCGCGCACCGTCTGAGCGCGGCGGGCGCCGAGCGCGATGTTGTATTCGCGCGTGCCGCGTTCGTCGGCATGACCTTCGATCGTGAAGGCGTAGCGGTTGTATTGATTGAGCCACAGCGCCTGCTTGTCGAGCGTCGCCCGCGCCTGCGGCGTGAGCTCCGAGGAGTCGCTCTCGAAGAAGACGCGGTCGCCGACGTTGACGATGAAATCCTGCTGGCTGCCGGGAATGGGCGCATTGGCCATCGGAGCCGGCTCAGGCGGCTTGGAGCAGCCGGCAATGGCCAGCGCACCGAGCACGAAAGCTGCAAATTTGGCGCTGCGGACAATGCTCATCAGGTTCATTCCGGTGCCTCCATTGATCCGTCGTTAGCGGACATGGGTGGTCCCTGGAGCGATCTAGCAGCGCCTTCGTTAAGCGAAGGTTTTGTCAACCTTGATGCGGCCTTGCAAAGAAGCCTCAAAGTCCCCGATCGCCCCTAAAGCTCCGGCGATGGTTAATAGGACCTGAATGCGGCAACGATGTGGGAACAAATAGCGCTGACGGCGGGGCGGCTCTAAGAGCCGATCCGGGAAGTTCTTGAATCTGATGAATCGGATGTGATTCATT
>CAYWNY010000028.1:0-28011 GCA_964459765.1 uncultured Hyphomicrobiales bacterium
TGGCGAACAAATATTCGCGGCTGCCGGCTTCGGCAAAGGTGTCGGCGATGCCGATGCGGCGAAGCGGCGCGGCAACGCCGGCCTCGGCCATTGCTTCCGCCACCGCCGAGCCAAGCCCGCCGACAACGGTGTGGTTCTCCGCGCTGATTACGAGCCGGCAGTGCCGCGCTGCGGCGGTGACCGTCGCGGCGTCAAAGGGCTTGATCACCGGCACGTTGACCACTGTTGCCAATACGCCGTGCTCGGCGAGCGTACGCGCCGCAGCGAGCGCCGCCGGAATCATCATACCCGATGCGACGATGCAGACGTCCGCCGTGCCGCCGCCGACAAGAATTTGCGCCTTGCCCAGATCAAGCCGGTGATCGTCGTCGAAGATCAGTGGGATTTCGCCGCGCTTAAGCCGCAGATAAACCGGTCCCGGATGCTGCGCGGTCGCCGCCACGACCTGTGTGGTTTCGATTGCATCGGCCGGCTCGACCACGGTGACGTTGGGCAGCGCGCGCATCAATGCGACGTCCTCGATCGCTTGATGGCTCGGGCCGCCCGGGCTCGAAAGGCCGGGCATGAAGCCGACGATTTTGACGTTGAGGTTGGGATACGCAACCGACATCGCAATCTGGTCGAAGCAGCGCCGCGTCGAGAACACGCCGAACGTATTGACGAACACGGTATGACCGGCGCGCGCCAGCCCTCCGGCAATGCTCAACATATTCGCTTCCGCCATGCCGATATTGATGAAGCGGTCGGGAATGGTGTCGCGAAACAGATCGGTTTCGGTTTGGCGCGTCAGATCGGCACCTAGACAGATGATTTCCGGCCGCTGCCGCGCAACGTCGACCAGCGCGGCGCCGTAAGGCTTCAGAACGGTCTGATAGGGCGGCTCACGCAAGCGCCGCCCCCAGTTCTTTGAGGATCGCGGCTTTCAGCTCGCTGTCGATCTTGATGAAGTGGCCGTCGACTGTCGGCGGAATCGCATTGAGGCGCCCCAGGATTTCGGTACGCGCGATCACGACAAGCGGCGCGCCGCCGCCGCGCCCCGCGGCAAACGCTTGCCACAAAGCCTCGACGTCGTGGCCGTCGACTTCGGAAACGTGCCAGCCGAAGGAGCGCCATTTTTCCGCAAGCGGCTCGATGGTCGTCACCGACGTTACGGGCCCGTCGACCTGCGAGTTGTTGGCGTCGATGACGACGATGAGCCGGTCGAGCCGCCTGTAGCCGGCAAACATCGCCGCTTCCCACACCTGGCCCTCCTGCATCTCGCCATCAGAGAGAAAGGCGAAGGTGTCGCGATCCTCGCCGGCGAGTTGCGCGGCAAGTGCAAATCCGACCGCGCCCGAAAGCCCCTGCCCGAGCGAGCCGCACACCAGATCGCCGAGCGGCGTACGCTCGCTGCCGATCGCTTCAAGCACCGAGCCGTCGTGACCGTAAGATTCGAGTTCGGCCGGATCGAGCAATCCGGTTTCGGCGGCCGCGGCATAAAGGCTGATGACGTAATGGCCGGGCGAGAGCACAAATCGGTCGATGCCGTAACGCATAGCGCCGCCGAACAGCACCGCGAAAATCTCGGCCGACGACAACGCCTGCCCGAGATAACCGAAGCCCTGAATGGCGACCATGTCGGTCGAACGCATGCGGATCCGCGTCGCCAAGCGGCGCAGCGCGGCAGCATCGAATTCAGCTGCGCGGCTCGTCAAGATGGCAACCGGTCCGCGACTGGCGGAGCCATCACCGCCGTGGTCGACGGCTTGTGGGCGATCGGGACGAGGTCGTCGGGCAGCACGCGACGGATCAGACCCCACAAGCCGCGCTTCTCGATGAGAATGATGGCGATGGAGAAAGTGCCCAGAAGGATAAGGTGCCAGGCACCCAGACCAGCCAAATATTGGCGCAACACGAAATAGATGATGGTGCCGATAACCGGCCCTTCGAAACTGCCGATGCCGCCGATCACCACGTTGAAGATGATGAACACCGTCCAGTCGATGATGCTGAAGGACGCCGACGGCGCGACCCGCAGCTTTTGCAGCGTGATTATGGCTCCGGCCATGCCGAGGAACGGCGCCGCGCCGAGAAAACACAGGATGCGCGAATAGGTAATGTTGACGCCGATGGCGGCAGCGCCCTCCTCATTGTCGCGCATGGCGGTCAAACCGATACCAATGCGCGAGCGCAGCAGAAAATAGGTGGCCAGCATCGCCACCGCCGCCAGGCCGAAAGCGAGGTAATAGACGTTGGCCAGCCGCTCGGCGCGCGCGCGGCCGAAGGAGAGAATGATGGAAATGGGCACGCTGGTCCCCGAGCCGCCGCCCCATGCGGTGAGCTTGCCGGCCGCCAGCATCAGCAATTCGGCGACCACCCAGGTGCCGATGGCGAGGTATGCGGTGCGGAGCCGAAACACCAAGCCCATGGTCGGCACCGCGATCGCAAAAGCGATCAGCCCTGAGAGCGGTATAGCCAGATAAGGGTTCAAGTCCATCAGCGCGGTGAAGCCGAAGAACGCGTAGGCCCCGACGCCGACATAAGCGTGCTGGCCGACGGTGACGATATCGGCGTAACCGGCCAGCAGATTCCACATTATGGCCAGCACCAGCATGGACATGAACTCGGTCAGCAGCACGAGGTGGTTGGCGCTGAACAGAAACGGCGCCACGACCATCGCCAGTACCGCGACCACAAAAGCCGTTCGCGCGCAATAGAGGATGAGTTTCGGCGCCATCATCAATACTTCGGGAACAGGCCCTGCGGCCGCACCGCCAGCACGACGAGGAACACGATGTGGCCGGCCATGATCTGCCATGCGATGTCGAACTGGCCGCCGATCGCCTGCGCCAAGCCAAGCACGATGCCGCCGGCAAGCGAGCCCCACAGACTGCCGAGCCCGCCCATCACGATCACCTCGAAGGCGATCAGGAGCCGGGTCGGGCCGGAAGCCGGGTCGAAGTTCGTCCAGATCGATACAAAGCCGGCGGCAATACCGATGGTGACAAAGGTGATGCCCATGGCCACCGCATAAATTTGCACCGACGACAGACCGATCAGATCGGCCGCGGCGACGTCGTCGGACACCGCGCGGATCTTGGCGCCGATGCCGGTGCGGTAGAGAAACAAATCAAGCACCGCCACGAGCCCGACGGCGGCGACGAATGTGATGATCTGAAACAGGCCGACATTGATGCCGTTCCCGAGCGCGACAGTCGCCGTTTCCATCCAGCTGCCCGAAATCTTCTGCGGATCTGCGCCGAAGCCTTCGAGCAATCCGTTCTCGATGATGATCGATAGCGCAAAGGTCATCAGAATGACGAGCAACACATTCTCGCCGACGACGCGCTGCAGGAGAAAGCGCTGCAGGGCGAAGCCGAACAGAAACGCAACCGGCAACAGAATGAGCGTCGCCACCACCGGATTGAGCCCAAGCGCGGTAGTCAGCACCAACAGCGCATAGCAAGCCAACACGATAAAGTCGCCGTGGGCGATGTTGACAAAGCGCATCACGCCGGCCGACAGTGAGAGGCCGATCGCAAACAACGTGTAAAGCCCGCCGAGCATGATGCCCTGGAGCAGCTGATTAGCCCAAACTGCGGTCATGATTTCACTTACACGCCGAAATAATGCTTCATCACCAGGTCGCGGCTGACTTCGCCTGGACGCCCCGCCAACGATACTTTGCCCTCCAGGAGACAATAGAATCGATCGGCGACTGTAAGCGAACGCTCGATATCCTGCTCGACGAGGACGATGCCAATGCCGCGCTGCTTGATGCCGGGAATGAGGGCATAAAGCTCGTTGATGACCAGCGGCGCCAGCCCAAGGCTGATCTCGTCGCAAAGCAGCAAACGCGGATTGGCAAGCAGCGCGCGTCCGAGCGCCACCATCTGCTGTTGTCCGCCGGACAACGAGCCGGCCTTCTGCCGCCGCCTCTCCTGCAACACCGGAAACAGCCGCCATACATCGGCAAAGCCGATGTCGCCTTTGCGCCCGACATCCCAGCCGAGACGAAGATTTTCTTCGACCGTCAGCGACGGAAACAGGCGCCGCCCCTCCGGCACGAGCATGACGCCGGATGCGACGATCGATTCGGTGCTGCGGCCGACAATGTTGTCGCCGGCGAAGGATATGCTGCCTTCGACGCGGTCCGCCTGGCCGATGATGGCCTTGAGCAGGGTCGATTTGCCGGCACCGTTGGCGCCGATGATGGAGACGATCTCGCCGGTGGCAACCGCTATGTCGACGTTATCGACGGCGCGGAACTTGTCGTAGAAAACCGACACGCTCTCGACCGCCAGGAGCGGACTTGCTGCTGTCGCTGCCATGGCCAGATCAAGTCCCGAGGTAAGCTTCCTTGACGCGGCGGTCGGCCAGCACATCCGCCGGCGCCCCGACCGCGATGAAATTGCCGCCAGAGAGCACCGCGAGGCGAGTGACGACCTGCCGCAACGCCTGGATCACATGCTCGATCCACACGATGGTGACGCCGCTTTTGTGGACCTCGCGGATTTTGCCGACGAGAGCGTCGCATTCGGCTTCGGTAAGGCCGCCGGCAATTTCGTCGAGCAGGAGAAGCCGCGGACGCAGCGCCAACGCCTTCGCCAATTCGAGCTGCTTGGTATCCAGAAGTGCAAGCTGCCCCGCCGGCACAAGCGCACGATGCGCCAAGCCGACGCGCGCCAGCACGGCCTCGGCTTCCTGCTTGGCGCGCGACAACGACATCTTGCCGCCGTGGACCGCGGCTGCCAGTACGTTCTCGAATACACTCATATGGGTGAAAGGTTTCGGGATTTGATAGGTGCGGCCGATGCCGAGCCGGCAACGATCCCACGCCCGCAGCTGCGTAATGTCGGTGCCAGCGAACACGATGCGGCCGGCGCTCGGCGGCAAAACGCCGGCGATCATGTTGAACAGGGTGGTCTTGCCGGCGCCGTTCGGCCCGAGAATACCGACGATCTCGCCTTGCTCGACTTTGAAGTCGACCTGGCTGATGACGACGAGGCCGCCGAAGGCGCGTGAGAGCGAAGCGAGTTCAAGCATCGCTTTTTTCTCTCACGCGCCCAGGCTGGTGACAATCAGCTATACGTCATCGGCTCCGGCGTTCCGTTCACCGGAACGTTCGGCGCCTGGGTGTTGTCGATGATGACCAGTTCGATCGGCCACTTCTTGCCCTTGCGCCATTGCCCGGCGACCAGCTTGGTCTCGCTGGTGTTCGGGAATGGGCCCGTCTTGAAGTCGATCGGACCGACGATGGTCTTGTAGGCGGTGTCGCGCACCGCATTGCGGATCGACGCTGGATCATCGAGCTTCTGCGTCGCCTTGAGCGCCGAGATTGGCACTTCAAGGAGCGAGTGGCGAAAGCCCAAGGCCATCGACGCCTGCTGATTGGCGTCCTTCTCGTAGGCGTCGGCCAGTTCGGCGGAGCTTTGCCCCGTCAGGCTCGACGAATACGGGTGATAGCGCGACCACCACAACTCGGTCTCGAAATTGATCGCCCGCGCGCCGAACGGATACAGGCCTTGCGGGAATTCGCCGACCTTGCCGGCAGTGACAATCTTCGGCTTGTAGCCTTGCTGGGCGCATTGATTCCAGAACACCGTGAAATCAGGCCCGGGGATCACTGCGAACACGATCTCGGCGTTCTCCGCCTTGAACTTGGAAATCTCCGGCGTGTAATCGCTGGACGGCAGATCGAAACGGCCCGGGTCGATCACGTTGAAGCCGGCTTCCTTCAGCGGCGGCGGCATCACCTGGGCGAACACCCGACCGTCATCGTCGTTGGCCCAAAGTACGCCGAGATTGTGGTTGGTCGGCACGCGCGCCCAAGCCGCGGCGTTGCATTTGATCAGCGAATGGCCGGCGAAAAAGAAATTGTAGGTCCACTCGAAGCCTTTCTTCGGATCGCCTTTGCGGCCGAAGAAAAACGACTCGAGCGGATCGTCGTTCGACACGCAGGGCATGCCGTTGAGTTCGCACTGATCGGCGACCGGATTGACCGTTTCCGGCGTGGCAAAAGCGGTAACGACGTGGACCTTGTCGTTGAGGATGAGTTCCTGGGTGACCGACGAGGCGCGGTTCGGGTTCGACTGGCTGTCTTTGGCCACGATCTCCAGCGGATGCTTGGTGCCGTTGATGGTGATCGAATTGTCGGTCGCCTTTTTGGCGTGCTCGATCGCCCAAGACATTTCTTCATAGAACAGCGCCAGCGGCCCGGTCTTGGGGCCGACCAGCCCGATCTTGACCGTTTCAGGCACGGCGATTGCCGGTGTAAAAACTCCAGGCGCCGAAGCCGCAACGCCAATCGCAGCGGCGCCTTTCAAAACCCCTCGGCGGCTCAGGGGGTATCGCTTGCTCGTCATGGTTCCTCCCTCTGTCGGCGGTGGGTCGGTGCCCAAGCCAATCGGCCGGCACAATACCCCAAACACGGCCGGCGGCCAGAATAAAAGCAGGTAATGTTGCGCCAATCGTCGCTGATTTTGCCGCACTGAGGTCCGGACGTGGTCGAACGAGAACCCTAGGGGCGCCTTTCCCGGAAGAACCCCTTGAGCAGCGCCGAAGCTTCCGCTTCTGCCATACCGCCATAGACTTCGGGCCGGTGATGACAGGTGGCCGAGCCGAAGAATTTCACGCCGTTATCGACCGCGCCGCCCTTCGGATCGGCAGCGCCGTAATAGAGCCGGCGGATGCGCGCAAACGAAATAGCGCCGGCGCACATGGCGCAAGGCTCAACCGTGACATAGAGGTCGCAGTCCTCGAAGCGCTCCGAATACAGGAGCGATCCGGCGGCGCGCAGCGCCACCATCTCCGCATGCGCCGTCGGATCGTGATCGGCGACGACCTGGTTGCCGGCGCGCGCGATGACGGCGCCGTCGCGCACGATCACGCAGCCGATCGGCACCTCGCCGCGCTGTTGCGCGGTGTGCGCCTCTTCCAGCGCCAAGTGCATGAAGGACGTCATTTGAGCCGACTGCCCGATTGCCTGTTCGATCCGATGCCGGTATTGCCGCCTCATGAACGATAAGCGCAATTCCGACAAGGGCGGCGAACGCATCGCCAAAGTGATCGCCCGCTCGGGCTTGGCCTCGCGGCGCACGGCGGAGGAATGGATCGCCGCCGGTCGCGTCGCCGTCAACGGCGCCGTGATCCAGTCCCCTGCGCTCAATGTCACGCCACGCGATAAGGTGAGCGTCGACGGCGAACCATTGCCGGCGCACGAACGCACACGGTTGTTTCTCTATCACAAGCGGCGCGGGCTCGTGACCTCGCACGCCGATCCGCAAGGCCGGCCGACCATCTTCGCGCGCCTGCCGCATGACCTGCCGCGCCTGATCAGCGTCGGCCGGCTCGATTTCAACACCGAGGGCCTGATGCTGCTGACCAACGACGGCGCCCTGGCCCGAGCGCTCGAATTGCCCGAGACCGGCTGGCTGCGGCGCTACCGCGTACGCGCGCATGGTTCGATCACGCAGGCCAAGCTCGACGAATTGAAGGCCGGCGTCACCATCAGCGGCACCCGCTACCGCGAAATCGAGGCGACGCTCGACCGCGTGCAAGGCTCGAATGTCTGGCTGACCTTCGCCATTCGCGAGGGCAAGAACCGCGAAGTGCGCAACGTGCTCGATCACCTCGGGCTGACGGTGACGCGGCTGATCCGCGTCTCGTTCGGTCCGTTTGCGCTCGGCGAATTGGCCGAAGGCGCAGTCGAGGAAGTGCCGACGCGGGTTTTACGCACGCAGCTCGGCGAACGCATCGTCGAGCAGTCGGGCGCGGATTTTTCCACCCCGCCTTCGGCTCGTGCGCCGCGAACCAAGCCGGGCAAACCACCCACCCCTTCCCATTCCTGGCGTGCACCCGAAGACGAGCGTCCGGCGAAAAAGCTATCGCGGAAATTCCGCGGCTCCCGCCGCGAGAATGCAAAAGCGCCGGCGCGGCCGGGCGGACAAGCCCGCGCGGATGTCCTCACGGATCGCAAGGGCCGAAGCGTTCCGGTCGAGCGGTTCGGCCAGCCGCCGCAGCGCGAGGAGCAGCCCAAAGCCGAAGACCGCTTCCGCGGCCGGCGCAGCCGCCGTGCTTTTGACCGGCGCTCCGGTCCGCGCCCGCGCCGTCCACGGGAGAAGTAGTATGGGTGGCGCATGATCTTTTCGGAAAACCGGTTCCCACTTTTCCGGATCATGCGCTGATGCGGGTCGTCGGCGGCAAGCTTCGCGGGCGGGCGCTGGTTGCACCGAAATCAAAAGCTATTCGCCCGACCGCCGACCGGCTGCGCGAATCGCTGTTCAACATTCTTGTGCACAGCTTCGACGATCCGGTCAGCGGCGCACGCGTGCTCGACCTCTTTGCCGGCACCGGAGCGCTCGGAATCGAGGCGCTGTCGCGCGGCGCTGCCTTTGCCCTGTTCGTCGATCAGGGTACAGAGGCGCGGGCGCTCATCCGCGAGAATCTCGCAGCGCTTGGGCTTGGCGGCTCCTCGCGCATCTTCCGCCGCGATGCTACCAAACTTGGCGAAGCGCATCCGGTCGCGCCGTTTTCGCTCGCCTTCCTCGACCCGCCCTACGGACAGAATCTGGCTGCTCCGGCGCTCGCTGCGGCGCGCGCCGGCGGCTGGCTTAACCCCGATGCGCTGATCGTGGTCGAAGAAGCAGCGAAGGCGCAATTCGCCGCGCCGGAAGGTTTCACCGAGCTCGACCGGCGGCGCTACGACGACGGCGAATTCATCTTCCTGCGCTAACGCCGGCCGAACAGCCGCTCGATGTCGGTAAGTTTCAGTTCCACGTAAGTCGGGCGACCGTGATTGCATTGCCCGGAATTTGGCGTGACTTCCATCTCGCGCAGAAGCGCATTCATCTCTTGCGGCTTCAATCGGCGGCCGGCGCGCACTGAACCGTAACAGGCCATGGTCGCGGCGACGTGCATGAGGCGGCGCTCGAGCGGCAGTGCTTCGTCCCATTCGCCGATATGCTCGGCGAGATCGCGGACGAGCCCGGCGCCGTCGATTTCACCGAGCAGCGACGGCGTTTCGCGCAACGCCACCGCGCCAGGACCGAACGACTCGATGATCACGCCGTAGCGCGCAAGTTCCTGCGCATGTGCAAGAAGCCGCTCCACGTCGGCCTCGTCGAGCTCGACGATCTCCGGGATCAACAAAATCTGCCGGGCGACGCCGCTGCGCTCCAGCGCCGCTTTGAGCTTCTCGTAAACGATGCGCTCATGCGCGGCGTGCTGATCGACGATGACCAACCCGTCGCGCGTCTGCGCGACGATGTAGGTCTCGTGCACCTGCGCCCGCGCCGCGCCGAGCGGATGCGAGAGCGCATCCGCTTCCGGCTCGGCGAAGCCGGCGGCGGCCGGCGCCGCGCCCGCGGTCTCGACCGCCGGCGCGCCGACGTCGAAGACCGCTTGCGCTGCCTCGGCGAAGCCGCCATGCGTTGCGGCCAGCGCGCCGCGCGGATCGCTCGGTCGCGCCGGCGAGCGGCGCCAATCGAAGCCACGCGAAGGCGCCGGACGGAACGCGGCGATGGTAGCGCTACCGCCGGTCGTCGTCGCGCGCGTGCCCTCGCGCGCCAGCGCGATCTTGAGCGCCTGCACGATCAACGCTCGCACCAGGCCGGCGTTGCGGAAACGCACCTCGGTCTTCGCCGGATGCACGTTGACGTCGACCTCGCGCGGTTCGAGCGTAACGAACAAGGCGACGAGCGGATGGCGGTCGCGCGGCAGATAATCCGCGTACGCCGCACGCACCGCGCCGACCAAAAGCTTGTCGCGCACCGGCCGGCCGTTGACGAAGAGATACTGGCCGAGCGCGTTGGCGCGCGTGAGCGTCGGGAGCGCGGCAAAGCCCTCGATTTTCACGCCCTCGCGCTCCGCCGCGATCTCGACGGCGTTGGCGCGGAAGTCCGAGCCGAGAATGTCGCCGAGCCGGGTCAGCCGCCCAGCGGCGCCCGGAAGTGCCGCCACGCAAGTGACGGGGGCGCGCTCCTCACCGGCGAGCGTGAAGGCGACGTCCGGTCGACTCATCGCCAGCCGCCGCACCACCTCGCGCACCGCCTCGGCTTCGGTGCGGTCGAGCTTCAAGAACTTCAGCCGCGCCGGCGTTGCGTAGAACAGGTCGCGCACTTCGACGCGGGTCCCCTCGCCGAGCGCCGCCGGCTTGAGCTTTGACTTCGCGCCGCCATCGATCTCGATCGCCCAGGCATGCGGCTCGGCTTTGTGGCGTGTCGCAATCGACAGCCGCGCCACCGCCCCGATCGACGGCAGCGCCTCGCCGCGGAAGCCGAGCGTGGCGATGGCGACAAGGTCGTCGTCGGGAAGCTTCGAGGTGGCGTGCCGCTCGACCGCCAGCGCCAGATCGGCCCGCGTCATCCCGGCGCCATCGTCGGCGACACGGATGAGCCGCCGCCCGCCGCCGTCGGTGAGCACGTCGATGCGGCTTGCGCCGGCATCGAGCGCGTTCTCGACCAGCTCCTTGACAACGCTTGCCGGCCGCTCCACCACCTCGCCGGCGGCGATGCGGTTGACGACGGCCTCGGAGAGCTGGCGGACGGGCATCGGCGACTCGTTTCTGAGCCGCCGATTCTATCGCCTATTTTGCCCAGCCGTAATGCACGTCGAAGATGCGCGCGGCTTCCGACGCCGACGGCAGTTCGAGCACGCCGGGCTCGGCGAGCGCAGCCTTGGTATCGTCGTAGCCGGCCTGCCAGTGCTCCTCCATGGCGATGCGGGAGAAATCGAACATCTTGTCGGCGGTCTCGTGTTTGTTCGCTTGATATTTCAGCTGCACGATGGTCGCGACTTTCACCCGCGCCTGCTCGGCCAGAAACCACACATCCGGATCGTCCCGGGATTGCTCCGGCAGTTCTTTCAAAAACCGCATCAGGGCCTGGCGGAACTTTTGCGACTTTTTGTATTGCTCGAGCGAGACATTGAGCCGGCTTGCGCTGTGGATTTCGGTGGCGCGTAGATAGGCGGACGGGATGTCCCGCGGCACTTCGCCGTTGGCGTCCCATAGGTCGACCTGGAACACCAACGCAGTATGGCGGCCGCGAGTGTCGATGACGAACTGCATCGGCGAATTCGAAACCACGCCACCGTCCCAGTAATATTCGCCGCCGATTTCGGTCGGCGGAAAGTTCGGCGGCAACGACGCACTGGCAAGCACATGCGCCGCCGAAATTTCCGTTTCGCGGTTGTCGAAGTAGGCCGGCGCGCCGGTGCGCACATTGGTGGCGAGCGCGGTATAGCGCATCGGCTCGGAATTGGCGTTGATCAGATCGAAGTCGACCAGCCGGTTCAGCGTCTCTTTCAGCGGCGTGATGTCGTAATAGCTGACCTGTTCCGGATCATCGATGGTGGCGTTAACCGGCGGGAACGGCCGCGGCGCGAAGAAATTCGACGCGCCGTGCCACATCGTCGACAGCGCGCTCATCTTGTGCGTCCACTGCCGCGCATGGCCGTTGCTGTTCCAGGGCCAACCGGTGAACCACGGCACGTTGGGCAGGCGCAGCGGCGGCTCGGTGACCGCTTCCCAGAATTCGCGCATGCGTTCGACGCGCTTCTCCGGCGGATTGCCGGCGATCAGCGCGCCGTTAATGCCGCCGATCGAGGTACCGCAGATCCAGTGCACCTCGATCTTCGCTTCGTGGATCGCCTGGTAGACGCCAGCTTGATATGCGCCGAGAGCGCCGCCGCCCTGCAGGACGAGCACGACGCGCTCAAAGGGAAGAAATCGCATTGCTCCTTTTGTCATCAGCCCAAGCGGGGGTGCCTGATTCATGAGCTTCATTCTCCATTACCTGTCAGCGGATATTCCCGGATTTTCACCCACCTACCGCCGCCACTCGCTCAAGCACGCAACACCGCTTAAGACCTTCCGCAATTTCGCTGGCAAGGACTCGCTTTGGACATTTCCCTTGCGCCACTTATGAGTGCGGCGAAGTGTGTGCAAGCGCCGGAGACGAAAAAGAAAATTTGATTTTCGGAGAGTAAAAATTAATTTGCGCGTCACAAAAAAGATTCACTTGCCGTGGAATCGCTCGACGTCTCGCGCGAGGGCATTTCAGCGGCCTTAGTCCCACCCCGATCTCGCGCCGCGCAGCTTTTTCACCCCGGCGCGGCGTTTCTTTGATTCGATGCGGCGTTCGCGCGACGCCCTGGTCGGCTTGGTCGGGCGCCGCTTCTTTGGCACGACCGCGGCCTTGCCGATGAGATCGACGAGGCGATCGAGCGCGTCGGCGCGGTTAGCCACCTGGGTGCGAAACCGCTGCGCGATGATCACCAAGACGCCGTCGCGCGTGAGTCGCGCGCCGGCGAGCCGTTCGAGCCGCGCGCGCACGTCGTCGGAGAGCGACGGCGAACGGCGCACGTCAAAGCGCAGCTGCACCGCGGTCGAAAGCTTGTTGACGTTCTGCCCGCCGGGGCCCGACGCCCGTACGAAGGTTTCTTCGATCTCGCCTTCGTCGATGGCAATCTGGTTGGTGACGCGGATCATGGGCGTAAGCATTTCCCTTCCCGATTGGAGGGAGGGGTCAGGGGTGGATTCGGCGATCAGATAGGAGGGCTTGTACCCCACCCTCCCGTTCGGAGCGAGGGAACAAAAATCGACGCCGGATCGTCATTACGAGCGGCTACTCCTTTTCCTTCCCTTTGTACGAAGGGTTTAAAATCGCGCACTCACCCATTGATGGGAGCCGGGACATGCCGTGGACAGCACAGGACGCCGAAAGGCACACCCACAAGGCGACCACCCCGGAGCTGCAGCAGCTCTGGGCGAAGGTCGCCAACGAGGCCCTGGAACGGCTCGGCGACGAAGGCCGCGCCATCCGCGAAGCCAATGCGGTGATCGCGCGGCAGCCCGAGGCCCGCGGGTGAGCGCACACAAGCGCCGCACCATAGATGAACTTCCCCCCTCCCATCCATGGGAGAGGGGACACGGTTACCGCGCAGCAAGTCGCAAAAAAATTACTCCGCGCTGGTCGAGACGACGCCGTCGGGCCGGCCGGCGACCGTGACCAGAAGCCCCTCGCCGAGGAGCCGCTTAGCGACGCGCTTGGCGTCGGAGAGCGTCACCGCCTTGATCAGCTCGGGCCGCCGCTCGAAGTAATCGATGCCGAGCCCATCGAGCTGTAGCTGCACCAGAAGCGCGGCGATCTTGCTCGAGGTGTCGAGATTGAGCGCAAAGGCACCGTTGAGATAGTCCTTGGCCTTGGCGAGCTCGTCTGCGGTCGGCCCGTCGTCCGCCAGGCGGCGGATCTCCCGATCGATGATGCTGAGCGTCTCAGCAGCGCGGTCGGAGCGCGTCGCAGTGCCGCCGATGAACAGCGCGGCGTGGTTGAGCCACAGTAAGGTGTCGTACACCGAGTAGGCGAGCCCGCGCTTCTCGCGCACTTCCTCATAAAGCCGCGACGTGAAGGCGCCGCCGCCGAGAATGTGATTGATGATGTAGGCCGCCATGAAATCGGGATCCTTGCGGGCGATGCCCGGGCCGCCGAACGCGATCACCGCCTGCGGCACGTCGAGCTTGACGACGACTGTGTGGCCGAGCCCCTGAGGCGTGGCGTCGGCAACCGGGGTGAGCTGCGACAGCTCCGGCAGCGCACCGAACACGCGATCGAGCATCGCCTTGACCGCCTCGGCGTCGATGTCGCCGACCACGGCGACTTTCAAGTTTCCGCGCGCCAGCACGCGGTGGGTGTAATCGCGCAGATCGTTGGCGGTGATGAGCGGCACCGACGTCAGCGTGCCGTCGGTCGGCCGCCCGTACGGATGGTCGGGAAAGGCGGTCTGCCACCAGCGCTGGCTGGCCGCTTCGCCCGGGTTGGTGGTCGCCCGCCGCAGCGTCGAGAGCACTTGGTCCTTGATTATGTCAACGTCGGCCTGATCGAAGCGCGGCGCAGTCAGCGACAGCCGCAAATCCTCGAATGCTTCGTCGCGGTTGGCCGAGAGCGTGCGCAGCGTGCCGCGCAGATTGTCGCGGTCGGCTTGATAAGACAGCTCGATGGCCTTGCGCTCGAGCCGGTCGTGAAACGCCTTCGAGGCAATATCGCCGGCGCCTTCGTCGAGCAGCGAGGCGACGAGATGCGCGGTGCCGCCCTTGCCGGCCAAGTCCTGCGCGGCGCCGCCGGCGAAAGCGAAGTCGATGGCGATCATCGGGACCGCGGATTCATGCACCAGCCAGGCTTCGATCCCGCCGGGGCTGACGACGCGTTCAATGGTAGTGGCGAAGGCCGGCGCGGCGAAGAGCGGCAGCACACAGAGCGCAGCGGCGAGGTGGCGCAGCAAACGTCCGCGCACGGCTTCGACTACCGCGCGTCGGCTGAAAATAAAATGCGCCCTCACGTGTGCTTCTCCTGCGGCTTGAGGTCTCTGACCAGATATCCGGTGACGGACGCTTTGGCACTGAGCCAGGTGCGGGCGGCCTCGCGCACCGCGTCGGCGGTGACGCTGCGAATGGCGTCGGGCCACTGGCGGATCGATTCCACTGTTTCGCCGGTGGCAAGCCCCGCGCCATACCATCTCGCCAAGCTCGCCTGATTGTCCTGGGCGTAAACGGCATCGGCGATCAGCCGGTTCTTGGCGAGCTCGAGCTCGTCGGCGGTGATGCCGTTTTCGGCGGCCTCGGCGAGGATCGCGTCGACCGCGGTCTCGACGTCGTGCAGCGTCTTGCCGGGTTTCGGCGCGGCGAAGACGGCGAACTTGCCGTAATCGAGCTCGGTTCCCGAATAATAGGCGCCGGCGTTGACCGCGACGCCCTGATCGACGACGAGCGCGCGATAAAGCCGGCTCGACGAGCCGCCGCCGAGCGCGAACGCCAGCACTTCGAGCGCTTCGCTTTCACCGGGCTTCGCCGTGGTGCGCGACGGCGTCAGATAATAGCGGCTGACGCTCGGCTGCTCGACGCGCGGGTCGGCAAGCGTCACGGTGCGCGGCGCTTCCGCCGGCGGCTCCTTCGGCCGCAATCGCGGACCGATGTCGGCGCGCGGGGCGACCTTGCCGTAAGTCGCCTCGGCGTCGGCCTTGACCTCGGCGGCGGTGACGTCGCCGGCGACGATGACGATGGCGTTGTTCGGCGTGTAGAAGCGCTTGTAGAAGTCGAGCGCCTGGGCGCGGTCGAGTTTCTCGATCTCCGGCCGCCAGCCGATGGTCGGCCGGCGGTACGGATGATTGAGATAGAGCGCCGCATCCATCTGCTCGCCGAGCCGGCTGTTCGGATTGTTGGCGACCCGCATATTCTGCTCTTCGAGCACGACGTTGAGCTCGGGACGCACGACGGCGTCGGTGAGCACCAGGCCGGTAATGCGGTCGGCCTCTAACGCCATCATCTCTTTGAGATGCTCGCGCGGCACGCGCTGGAAGAAGGCGGTGTAGTCGTCGGTGGTGAAGGCATTCTCCTGCCCGCCGATCGCCGAAACCGCCTGCGAGAAGGCGTCGCCCGGATGGAGCGCGGTGCCCTTGAACATCAAATGTTCGAGGAAATGCGCGAGCCCGGATTTTCCTTCGGTCTCGTCGGCGGCGCCGACCTTGTACCAGATCATGTGGGTGACGACCGGCGCGCGGTGGTCGGGGATGACCACGACTTCAAGCCCGTTGGCAAGTGTGAAATGGCTGACATCGGGATCCGCTGCGGCGGCGAGTGGCATCGAGCCGACGAGCAGCGCGACGGCAAACCAGCTAAGTCTCGGCACGGGCAAGCCTCCAAAGAGAGTGAAAACGCCGTTGCATCCGGCAAGCGAAGCGCACTTAAAGAACCAACACGCCGATCGCGCTCCCGACGATCGCCCTTAACAAGCCCGGCATGCCGAATGTGTCTATCGTTACCTCGTCGGCTGCGCGCCGGCGGGCGGGCTGCCGGCCGACTGCGCACCTGCAGCCGGCGGCGCGGCGGCCGGCTGGTTACTGGCCTGCGGCGCTGGCGCAGGCTGAGCACTTGGCGGCTGAGCGCCTGCCGGCGGGCTACCCGTCGGCTGGCTGGCCGGCGCGGCGCCCGCCACCGGGTTTGCCTGCGTCGCCGCGGTCTTCGATTTTTTGTTCGGGTTGATGCCGTAAGGCTGCTCCGGCGATGGAATGCGATAGCCTGAGGGCGGATCGGTCAGGTCCTGGCGGGCCGGTTCGCCCTGGAAGTTGGCGTATTCTTCCTTATCGAACCAGCCGGACGGGTCGTACCAGGGTTTTTTCACGTACGGCGGATTGGGCGTGGCCACGGCCGTATCGGGAACGATCGCCCCTTTGGGTTTTTGCCGTTTAGCGTCTTTCTTCGCGTCGCTCGGCCAGTCCGCCGCCGGCCGCCCTGGGTCCACAACCGGCGGCGGCAAATCACGGCTCGGCGGCACCACAAGCGGCGCGCGCTCGGTGTAGTTGATGTCGGACGCCGCATCGGGGCTGTTGGAGACCCCGAGCGTGCGCATGAATTTGTTCCAGGCCGCCTCGTTGGTGTCGTTAGGGCCGGGCTGGCCCGGAGCCGGCGGGGGCTGTTGCGCCTGTGCCGGCGCGACCCACGGCAGCGCGGCGAGGCCGAAGAGCGCGGCCGCCATCGCCGAGCGCAGGAGGCCAGCGCGCAGGAACTCCGTGCGCGCGCGGCTCTCGCCGGCCGTGCGATCTCGCCTTTGAACCTGCAGCATACCTCTCCCGCGTGCCTTAACGGCACCTCCCAGAAGCAGATTGTGTTATCCCGGATCGGGGCGCTTTTGCGGCGGTCCGCCCTGGAACGACTCGTACAGAAGGGCGGCGACGCCCGCAACGATGGCGGCATCGGCAAGGTTAAAGACGTACCAGCGGAACTGAAAGCCCGCGGTATCGATGTGAAACAGCACGAAATCCATCACGCCGGGCCAATGCAGGCGGTCGACCGCGTTGCCGACCGCACCGCCGATGATGAGCCCGAGCGCAACCGCGGTGAGCCGCGACGGGGCGCGCGCCAGCCAAATCCAGAGCAAAAGGACGGCGACCACCTTGAAGGCCAGTAGCACGAGGGCGCCCACCGCGCCTTCCTTGGCAAACAGCCCGTAGCTGATGCCGGTATTCCAGGTAACGACGAGATCGATAAACGGGCCGAGCGCGACGCGCCCTCGCCCTTCCAGATCGAAGCCGTCAAGCAGCCAGAATTTCGACGCCTGATCGACGGCGCCGGTAAAGAGCGTAAAGGCGACGCCTAACGCGGACAGCGGCCCCCAGACATAGGAGCGGTGCGCACCGTCTGCCGCCGCGTCGGTCACAATCGCCTTACTCCGCCGCCTTGCGCATCGCGTCCCACTCGCGCAGCGCCTGCGCGTCGCGCGGCGTCACGTCTGGATATTGCGGATCGCTGCCGACGGCCGGCGAAATCCTCCACGACCGCGCGCATTTCTTGCCTTGGGCAAGGCGCGGTTCGACCGCGACTGCCGTCACGTCGTCGAGCCGGAAGGCCGTCGGCGGCCCTTCGCCCTCGACCAACGTCACGTCGGAGGTGATGCACAATTCGGCGAGGTCAGCTTCGGCGGCGAGGCCGAACAAATCCGGGTCCGAGACATAAACGATCGGCGCCGCTTCGAGCGAGGAGCCGATGCGCTTGTCGGCCCGCTCGATCTCAAGCGCGCCGGTGACGACGCGGCGCAGGTTGCGCAGTTTGCGCCATTGCTCCGCGAGTGCATCGTTGCGCCACGCCACCGGCACTTGGGGGAAAGATTCAAGGTGCACCGAGGTCGCGGTCGGGTCGCGCGCCAGCCAAGCCTCCTCGGCGGTGAAGCAAAGCAGCGGCGCAAGCCAGGTCACCGTGGCGCGGAACAGATGATCGAGCACGGTCAGGCAGGCGCGGCGCTTCACCGAAGAGTACGGATCGCAATAGAGCGCGTCCTTGCGGATATCGAAGTAGAACGCCGACAGTTCCACGGTCAAAAACGCGTTCAGCGCCGCGAAGATGCGCTTATAGTCGAAATCGGCGTAGGCTTGGCGGACCAGCCCGTCGAGCTCGGCGAGCCGGTGCAGCATCAGCCGCTCGAGTTCCGGCATCTTGTCGAGGGCAACCCGATCGGTCGGCTCGAAATGCGTCAGATTGCCAAGGAGCCAGCGCAACGTGTTGCGCAGCTTGCGATAGGTATCGACGGTGGTTTTGAGGATCTCCGGACCGATGCGCAAGTCGTCGGCGTAATCGGCGGCGCACACCCACATCCGCAAGATGTCGGCGCCCGATTGTTTGATCACGTCCCGCGGCGCGGTAACATTGCCGAGCGACTTCGACATTTTGTAACCCTTCTCGTCGAGCACGAAGCCGTGCGTGAGCACGACCTCGAAGGGTGCGCGGCCGCGGGTGCCGCAGGATTCCAGCAGCGAAGACTGAAACCAGCCGCGGTGCTGGTCCGAACCTTCCAGATACATCACGGTTTCATCGCCGCCGTCGATCTTGCGGCGGATATGCGCCAGCGCCGGGAAATGCTTCGGGTCTTCGAGCACGAAAGCGTGCGTCGAGCCGGAATCGAACCAGACGTCGAGAATATCGTCGACCTTCTGCCAGCCATCGTTGGCGAGCTTGCCGAGGAAGCGTTCGCGGGCGCCGGGCTTATACCAGGCGTCGGCGCCTTCGGCCTCGAAAGCTTCGACGATGCGGACATTGACCTCCGCGTCGTCTAGGATTTCGACCGCGCCGTCGCCTTGTTCCTTGATGAACACCGCGATCGGCACGCCCCAAGCGCGCTGGCGCGAGATCACCCAGTCGGGGCGGCTTTCGATCATGCCGTTGATGCGGTTTTCGCCTGGCGCTGGCACCCAGCGCGTCGCCTTGATCGCGGCTTCGGCGAGATGTCGGAGCGTGCGGCCGTGCATGGTCGTGTCGCTGACAACTGCGATCGGCCGGTCCATGGCGATGAACCATTGCGGCGTATTGCGGTAGATAAGCGGCTTCTTCGAGCGCCAGGAATGCGGATATTGGTGCTTCAAACGGCCGCGCGCGATCAGCATGCCGGCCTCGATCAACGCCTTGATCACCGCCTCGTTCGCGTCGCCCTTCTCGCCCTTGTCGGTGAGCACGCGCTTTCCCGCAAAGCCCGGCGCCTGCTCGGTGAAGCGGCCGTCGGCGTCGACGGTGTAAGGAATGGCGGTGTTGATGCCGCGTGCCGCAAGTTCGCGCGCGTGCGCGGTCCATACGTCAAAGTCTTCGCGGCCGTGTCCCGGAGCGGTGTGGACGAAGCCGGTGCCGGTATCGTCGGTGACGTGCTCGCCGGGCAGCAGCGGTACCTTGAAGTCATAGCCCTTGATGACTTTGTTGAGCGGATGCGCGCATTCGAGGAGCGAAAGCGTTTCCGCCGTCACCGGCGTCAGTCTTTTGTAGGCCGTCACCCGCGCTTGGCGAAACACGTCGATCGCCAGTTTATCGGCGAGAATGAATCGGTCCCTGACCTTCGCCCAATTGTCGCTCGGCGCATCGACCACTTCATAGAGACCGTATTCGACCTTGGGCGAGAAGCTGACCGCCCGGTTGCCCGGGATCGTCCACGGCGTCGTCGTCCAGATCACGATCGAGGCGCCGGCGAGCCCCTCTGACGATGACGGTGAGACGACCGGAAATTTCACGTACACCGTATCGCTGACGTAATCCTCATACTCGACCTCGGCTTCGGCGAGCGCAGTCTTCTCCACCACCGACCACATCACCGGCTTGCTGCCGCGATAGAGCGTGCCGTTGGCGGCGAATTTCATCAGTTCGCGCGCGATCGCCGCTTCGGCGAAAAAATCCATCGTGGTGTAGTAATGCGCCCAGTCGCCGATCACCCCGAGCCGCTCGAACTCCGCGCGCTGAACCTTGATCCAGTGCTCGGCAAAGGCGCGGCATTCCTGGCGGAACGCGACCAGAGCCGCCGCGTCGGAGAAGTCCGGCTTCGGCTTGCCCTTGGCGCGGTAATTTTCCTCCTCGATCTTCCACTCGATCGGCAGCCCGTGGCAGTCCCAGCCCGGCACGTAATTGGAGTCGAAGCCGAGCATCTGCTGACTACGCGTCACCACGTCTTTGAGGATTTTGTTGAGCGCGTGCCCGATATGGATGTTGCCGTTGGCGTAAGGCGGGCCGTCGTGGAGGATGAAGCGCGGACGGCCTTTGCGCTCCTCGCGCAGCCGCCGATAGAGATCGAGTTCGCGCCAGCGCTTTAAGATTTCCGGCTCTTTTTGCGGCAGGCCGGCGCGCATCGGAAAATCTGTCTTCGGCAGAAACAGCGTTTCCGAGTAATCGCGCGCTTTCGTCGGCATCTCGTTCATTGTGTCGTCGCTTCGCCAACGGCGCGTCACCGCTTGGCTAATGGCTTCTCGCCGCTTCGCTCTGGTCGCCGTTCGTTCTGGCCGCCGCTCGTTCTTGGCGCGCCTTCTAACAAGCCGCCCCGAACGGCGCAAAGGCAAGCTTTGCTGCTAGCCGGGCGACAGGCAGCGCTTATATAATCCGTGAAACTGCGCAAAATCGCGGGAAAACCACGGAGAACGGCCATGAACACCGGGTCGGCGGCTGCACAGAACATGCGCGAAGCGGCCAAAGAGGCGCGCGAAGCCATCCATGAAGCGCGCAAGGCTGCTTCCGAATCGGCCGAAGACCTGCAGAAGGACGTCCAGGCGTTGCGCGACGATTTCCGCGAGCTCGCGGAAAGGGTCACGGGCATCCTCGCCGACAAGGGCGGCTCCGCCTGGCAACGGGCGAAAGCGGGCGTCGACGAGGCGGTCGCGGAAATGCGCGACGGACACGGCGCGGAAGCTACCGTCGACGCACTGCACGACGTCTCCGAGCATCTCGTCGGCGCGCTCGACGATGCGATCAAGACGCGGCCCTATACGACGCTTGCGCTCGCCGCCGGCGTAGGCTTCCTGCTCGGCGCAATCTTGCGCCGCTAACGTCACCCGGCGCCGCCGACAGAGAGGCTCATTTGCTTAAAAGCTTTATGCGCGACATTGCGCTGGCACTGCAGGCACGTAGCGGCGTCACGCCGGCGATGTTCGCCTTCCTCGGCGTCGCGCTCGTGGCTGCGATCACGGCTTTCGTCTTCCTGTGCGTCGCCGGCTACGACTGGCTGTGGCTGCGATTCGGCGCGCTCTATGCGGCTTTGATCATGGCCGGCGGCTTTATCGTGGTTGCGCTGATCGGCACCGTCGCCGCCGGTATCTCGCGCAGCCGCGCGCGGGCGCGCGCAATCGCCGAGCGCGCCGCGCGGGCGCAGGCCAGCTCATCGATGCTGCTCGATCCGAAAGTTCTCGGCATCGTCATGCAGGCCGGACGCACGGTCGGCTGGCAGCGCCTCGCGCCGATCGCGCTCCTCGGCTTCATTGCCGCGCAATGGCTGTTGAACCGCCGCGGCCATTCTTCGGAACAAGAAGACTCCGAATCGTAGGCGTCGCCGCTGCTAAATCGGGGGAAACACGTCGCCTGAGCGCTCGAGCGCGGCGCGCGCAAGGTCTGAGTCCTCGTCGATGGCGCGCACCAACTCTTCGACCGTGGCGAATATTTTCTCCTCACGAATCCAGGCGATGAAAGCGACGTCGATTCTCTGCCCGTAGAGGTCGCCGGCAAAATCGAACAAAAACACTTCCAGCAAGACGATGCCGGAATCGAACATCGGACGGCGGCCGAAATTGGCCACGCCGTCGTAGCGGCGCCCGTGGTGCCCGACGCGCACCGCATAGACGCCGTGGCGCAGCCCGCAAGACGCATCGAGCGCGACATTGGCGGTGGGAAAACCGAGCTCGCGGCCGCGCTTATCGCCATGGATCACTTCGCCGGATACGAACCACGGGAAGCCAAGCAGGATCGCCGCCTCGCCGGGCTCGCCGGCGGCGAGCGCGTCGCGGATCGGACCGGAGGACACGATGCGGCCTTCAAGTTCGAACGGCGGCACCATGTCCACCGAAAAGCCGAAAGCGCGCCCCTGCGCTTTAAGGAAGTCCGGCGAGCCGAAGCGGTTTTTGCCGAAGTGGAAATTAAAGCCGATCACGGCGCCGCTGATGGCAAAGCGCTTGACGAGGATCTCGCCGACAAAGTCTTCCGCGCTGACATTGGCGAGCGCCGCATCGAAGGTGAGCACGATCACCCCGTCGAGCCCGGTCGAGGCCAACAGCCGGGCTTTGGCCGTTTCGTCGGTGAGGCGAAACAGCCGCTCGCGCAGATTGAAGAAGTCGCGCGGGTGCGGCTCGAAGGTCAGTACCGCCGCCGGTTTACCCAGGCTCTTGGCGCGCGCGCGCGCCGCCGCGATCACCGCCTGATGGCCGCGGTGGACGCCGTCGAAATTGCCCATGGCCACGACCGCACCCTGCAAGGCGCCATCGGACGCGCTGTCGCGCACGACCAGAAAGCGTTGAGGCGCCATTGGTTTTGAGTGCTTAGGGCTTCGGTTGGTTAAGAAAAGGTTGCGGCCCGTTGGTGCCGTCGCGGCCGGGACAAGTCAAGCAGCGCACGCGCCAACGTTGTGCGACGCGGCGATTAAGCCGCCTTTCAGGCCGACAGCGGTACAGTGGTATTTATCGCGGCAACAGGATGAATCGCCATGGCTCTCGACCCATCAATCCCGGTACTCGTGGTCGACGACTACAGCACGATGGTGCGGATCATCCGCAATCTTTTGCGCCAGCTCGGTTTCGCCGACGTCGACGAGGCCAATGACGGCGCCACCGCGCTCGCCAAGATGCGCTCGAGGCGCTACGGGCTGGTCATTTCCGACTGGAACATGGAGCCGATGAGCGGCTTTGCCCTGCTGCAGCAGGTGCGCTCCGATCCGCAGCTGGGCGCGACGCCGTTCATCATGGTGACAGCCGAATCCAAGACCGACAACGTGATCGCGGCGCGGCGCGCCGGCGTGAACAGCTATATCGTCAAGCCGTTCAACGCGCAGACGCTCAAAGCCAAGATCGAAGGCGTGTTCGAGCCTGACGACACCGAGCAACACGCGCCGGCGCGCGGCTAGCTCACCAGGCAAGCTTGAGCGTCACCGCCTTCGGCGCCACGCCTTGCGCATCAAGCACCGCGGCTAAGCTCGCACGGTCGAGAGTATCGCGGCCGCCGAGATCGTCGGCGTGAATGCCGGAGATGACGAACAGACAATCGAGCCCGTACGCGGCTGCGCCTTTCACATCGGTCCTGATCGAATCGCCGATCGCCAGAACGCGATTGCGCGAAGGTGCGGCGCCGCCGCGAAATTCCGCGGCCTTGCCGAGCGCCGCCTCGTAGATCGGCGCGTGCGGCTTGCCGCAATAAAGCGCCTCGCCGCCGAGCTCCGCATAGGCGTCGGCGAGTGCGCCGGCGCAATACACCAATTGATCGCCGCGCTCGACCACGATGTCCGGATTGGCGCAGACCATGAACAGCGAACGCTCGCGCATGGCCGTCAAAAGCCCCCGGTAACTCTCCGGCGTCTCTGTCGTGTCGTCGAACAGTCCGGTGCAGACCGCGTAATCGGCGACATCCGCCGGCGCAAAAGTCACGTCGAGGCCGGAAAAGATCGACACGTCGCGCTGCGGACCGAGATGAAAGACGCGCTCGCCTTGCCGCGCTTCGACGATGCCGCGCGTAACGTCGCCCGAACTCATGATGGCGTCGTAAGCCTCGCGCGGTACCGCCAGCCGATCGAGCAGGCGCTGCACTGCGGCACCCGGGCGCGGCGCATTGGTGATGAGGATCACCGTGCCGCCGCCGCCGCGGAACCGCACGAGCGCGTCGCAGGCCGTTGTAAACGCGGCGACGCCGTTATGGACCACGCCCCAGACGTCGCATAACAGCACGTCGTAATGGCGCGCCAGCGGCGCGAATTGTTCGATGATGTCAGGCACGGTTACTCGTCGGCACGAACAATAACGCCCGTTGTCAGTTGCGGGCGCGGGCGAGCTGAGCGACGCCGCCGCGCGCCGGCGCCGTTTCGCCCGGATTGACGGGCTCGCCTTTGCCGGTCTCGGCCGCGCCTTGCAAGGCTTCGGCACGCACCGGCCGCGGCGGCGAGAACAAAAAGCCCTGCCCGAAGCGGACGTCATAATCGAGAAGATCGACCACCGTCGCCTCGTTCTCGATGCGCTCGGCGATCAGATCGATGCCGAAGCGGCCAAGCAGATCGGAAAAATCCGCGGGATGGATGTTGGCGCCGGCGCTGCCGGCGCGGTTGAGCATCAGCGATGCCGGCGCCTTGATGAAGCGGAAACCGCGCGCAGTCAGTTCGCGCGGCTCGATGCGCAGGTCGACGAGGTTGTCCATGGAAAAGCGGAAGCCGCGCTCGGCCAGCGCCGCGAGACTCTCGTGCTCGATCGGTCCCATGGCGCGCACCGCGTCTTGTCTGAATTCGAACACCAGCGACGGTGCGATGGCGCGATTGGCTTCGATGAATTCCAAGAGTTGCGGGAAGCTCGCATCGGTCAGCGCCGCGCCCGAAAGGTTGCAGAACAAGCCGATCTCGCGGTTCTTGAGGAGAAGCCGCCGCACCACCTGCACGCAGCGCAAGACGCCGAGACTGTCGAGCTTCGGCAACAGCGCGCCGGCTTCCGCGAAGGGCAAAAAGTCCGCCGCGGCGACGATGTCGCCGTTGCCGGCATTGAGCCGCGACATCGCCTCGTAATAGCGCACCTTACGCTGCGGCAGAGTCACGATCGGCTGCAGATAAAGATCGATGCGCTGGGCTTCGATGGCGCTGCGGACCGCGGCAATGATACCGGCGCGATCGAGGCCGCGGAAGGCGGCCACTTTGGGCATGGCCGATTGCGGCGGCGGGGCTGCCGGTTCGGGGGCGTTGGCGGCTGCGGCGCCAGCAGGGGCCGCTTCGACGCCACTCTCGGCCGCCGGTAGATCGGGCAGGACTTCGCGAGCGAGCGCGATCTCGTGCTGCGCCACGGACTCGGCGAGGTGCCCAACCAATCGGGAGAGTTCCTCGATTTCGGCGGCCAGCGGCTGCGTCGCCGACATGCTTTTATCGAGGGCCGTGTCGATCTTGCTCTCGGCAAGGCTCAAGCGGCGGCCGAATTCGGCTAGCTGGCGGGCAAGATCGCCCGAGCCGCGCGCCAGCGAGGAGAATTGGTCGCTGACCTCGGCGCGGTCGCGCTTGCGGCCGGCAACGGCATTGTAAATGGCGAGCGCGGTGAGCGTGCCGAGCGCAATCAGGGCCGAATCGGTCAGCGAAAGACCAAAGCGCAGAAACAGCACCACGCCGAGCGAGGCGGCGATGAGCACCATGCATAACGCAATGAAAATGGCGCTAATCCGCACCATGCGGGCCCCCAACCGGGCTTGATTCGTGCCCCGACCACCCCAGTGTCCACAAGCGCCGCTTGGCCGCAAGGGCGGTGACAGCGGAACCGAAAGCGACGTTACATCACCGCCTTAATCACCCGGCCGACCTTCTCGAAAATCTCGGCGACCTGCGTCTCCGAGACGATCAGCGGCGGCGCGATGGCGAGCGTGTCGCCGGTGATGCGGATGACGAGATCTTCGTCATGGAAGGCGCGTTCCATCGCCTCGTAACCGCGTTCGCCGACCGCGTCCGGCCGCGACGCGAGATCGATCCCGGCCGAGATGCCGACGGTGCGGATATCGAGCACGCCCGGCAGGCCTTTGAGCGACATAGCAGCGTCGGCAAAATGCGGCTCGAGTTTCCCCGCCCGCTCGAACAGATGTTCGTCGCGATAAAGATCGAGCGCAGCGAGACCGGCGGCGCAGGCCAGCGGATGTGCCGAATAGGTGTAACCGTGGAACAATTCGATGGTGTGCTCCGGCCCATGCATGAACGCATCGTAGATCGGTTCGCGCGCGATCACGCCGCCCATCGGCACCGCGCCGGAATTCACTCCCTTGGCGAAACAAAGGAGGTCCGGCGTCACGCCGTAGCGCTCGGCGGCAAACGCGTGGCCAAGCCGGCCGAAGCCGGTGATCACCTCGTCGAAGATGAGCAGGATGCCATGCTTGTCGCAGATCGCACGGAGCCGTTGCAGATAGCCCTGCGGCGGCGGCAAGACGCCGGTTGAGCCAGCCATCGGCTCGACGATCACCGCGGCGATGGTGGACGCGCCATGGAGCGCGACAATGCGGTCGAGTTCGCTGGCGAAGTGCGCGCCGAACGCCGGCTCGCCCTTGGTGAAGGCTTGCTGCTCGCGGCTATAGGTCGCCGGCAGATGGTCGACGCCAGCCAAGAGCGTGCCGAAGAATTTGCGGTTATTGACGATGCCGCCGACCGACATGCCGCCGAAGCCGACGCCGTGATAGCCGCGCTCGCGGCCGATCAGCCGCGTGCGCGAGCCTTCGCCGCGCCCATTGTGGTAGGCGAGCGCGATTTTGAGCGCGGTATCGACCGCCTCGGAACCGGAATTGCAGAAGAACACGCGATTGAGGTCGGCGGGCGCCAGCGCCGCCACGCGGCTCGCTAGCTCGAAGGATTTTGGATGGGCGAAGTGAAAGGCCGCCGCATAATCGAGCTCGGCGGCCTGCGCCGCGATTGCCTTGACGATCGGATCGCGATTGTGGCCGGCGTTGGTGCACCACAGCCCGGCAAGCCCGTCGAGCACGGCGCGGCCGTCGGGCGTGAAATAATGCATCTCCTTGGCGCGGGCGATCAGCCGTGGTGCGCATTTGAACGCGCGGTTGGGCGTGAACGGCAGCCAGAAGGCATCGAGGTCGTTGGTCTGCCGCGCCACCGCAGCGGCTGTGGGAGGGGCCATGGTCTTTTCCTTGCGGTTTGCCTCGTTATACACAAATCGGCCGTCGCTTGCCGCCCTCCCCGGCCGCTGATACCACCCGCGCTATGCCCGACAAACCCGCCAAATCCAGCAAGCTCAAGGCCCGTTTGCCGCGTGGGCTCGCCGACCGCGGCCCGGCGGAAATCGCCGCCGCCCGCGAGATGATCGAAAAGATCCGCGCGGTCTATGAGCGCTATGGTTTTGAGCCGGTGGAGACGCCGGCGATCGAATACACCGACGCGCTCGGCAAATTTTTGCCCGACCAGGACCGGCCGAACGAAGGCGTGTTCTCGTTCCAGGATGACGACGAGCAATGGCTGTCGCTGCGCTACGATCTGACCGCGCCGCTTGCGCGCTATGTGGCGGAAAACTTCGACACGTTGCCGAAGCCATACCGCAGCTATCGCGTCGGTTGGGTTTTCAGGAACGAAAAACCCGGCCCCGGGCGCTTTCGCCAATTCATGCAGTTCGACGCCGACACGGTGGGCTCTGCGTCGCCCGCCGCCGACGCCGAGATGTGCATGATGGCCGCCGATACGATGGAGGCGCTGGGCATTCCGCGCGGCAGTTATGTGGTGAAGGTGAGCAATCGAAAAGTGCTCGACGGCGTAATGGAAACGGCGAGAGTACTTCCGGAAAAATATGTTCAGGTCCTTCGCGCGGTAGACAAGGTCGACCGCCTAGGTTTCGGAGGCGTACAAGCGCTTCTAAAACAAGGCCGCAGGGATGAAAGTGGAGACTTTACCAAGGGAGCCAATCTGACAGACGACGCGGTCACCAGAATTCTCAATTTCACAGGATGGGGTGAACAAGGTTCTGGCAAAAAGAGCACAATATCTGCGAATGAAGTGACAATTGCGAATTTCGAAGATGCTGTCGAAAATAGCGGCGTTGGTAAAGCCGGAATAGAAGAGCTTTCTCAGATAAGAGCGCTGATAATTGCTGCCGGTTACGAGGATGGCCGAGTTGTGATCGACCCGTCTGTAGTCCGTGGCCTCGAATACTACACCGGCCCTGTGTTTGAAGTTGAACTGACATTTCCGACCACCGCCGGCACGCGTTTCGGCTCGGTCGGCGGCGGCGGACGCTATGATGGACTGGTCTCGCGCTTCCGTGGGGAGCCGGTACCGGCGACGGGATTCTCTATCGGCGTGTCGCGGCTCGCTGCGGCGCTGGCGCATCTCGGCAAGACGGACAGCAAGCCGGCGCATGGTCCGGTCGTGGTCACCGTGTTCGACGAGGATCGCCTCGCCGATTATCAGCAGATGGTTGCGCGGCTACGCGCCGCAAACATCCGCGCCGAGCTTTATCTCGGCAATCCGCGCAATCTCGGCAACCAGCTCAAATACGCCGACAAGCGCAACGCGCCGTGCGTCGTCATCCAGGGCTCCG
>CAYWNY010000029.1:0-27759 GCA_964459765.1 uncultured Hyphomicrobiales bacterium
CCGGCGACTGGCGCGACATGTGGATGTTGTCGATATTGCCGTCGTGCTCGGCGATGACTTGCGCGATCTGCGCCAGCGATCCCGGCTCATTGACCGATTGCACCGTCAGCCGCGCCGGGAAACGCTGCGGCATTTTCTCATCGACATCCCAGCGCACGTCGAGCCAGCGCTCAGGCTCGTCTTCGAACTCGCTCAGCGCCGGCGATTGAATCGGATAAATGGTGATGCCCTCGCCCGGCGTCATGATGCCGACGATGCGGTCGCCAGGAACCGCACCGCCGTTGGGGGCAAAGCGCACCGGCAGATCGGTGTTGATGCCGCGGATCGGAATCGCGGCGCCGTTTTCGGCGGTCGCTTCGGGAAGCTTGAACTTCACCGCCTTGGCGCGCTTTAGTCCGAACCAGCCGGCGTCGCCTTTGCGCGCAGTGCCGGTGAACCGTTCGTCTTTGTAGTCAGGATACATGGCGCGCACCACGTCGGCAGCCTTCATCTCGCCTCGCCCGACCGCCGACATCACCTCGTCGATCGAAACCCGCGCCAGCCGCGGCAGGGCGCCTTCGAGCTGCTCGTCGGAATAGCCGATCTTGGCACGCTGGCAGAGCCGCTCGACAATGCGCCGCCCGAGGCCGGAATATTGGTCGCGCACTGCGGCGCGTGTCGCCCGCCGGATCGCCGCGCGCGCTTTGCCGGTGACGACGATCGATTCCCACGCGGCCGGCGGCGCGGTCTGCGCCTTCGAGGTCAGGATCTGCACCTCGTCGCCGTTCTGCAGCGGCGAACTTAGCGGGCCGATTTTGCCATTGATCTTTGCGCCGACCGCCATGTTACCGACGTCGGTATGGACCGCATAGGCAAAATCGATCGGGGTGGCGCCGCGCGGCAGCGCGATCAGCTTGCCCTTCGGCGTGAAACAGAAGACCTGATCGTGGAAAAGTTCGAGCTTGGTGTGCTCCAAAAACTCTTCCGGGTTCGATCCCTCGGCCAGAAGCTCGATGGTGCGGCGCAGCCAGGCATAGGCGTTCGATTCGCGTGACAGCATTTCCGTCGGCGAACCGATGTCGTCCTTATAAAAGGCATGCGCGGCAATGCCGTATTCGGCGATTTGCTGCATCTCGCGGGTGCGGATTTGCAATTCGACGCGCTGCTTGCCCGGGCCAATCACGGTGGAATGGATCGAGCGGTAATCGTTTTGCTTGGGCGTCGAGATATAATCCTTAAAACGCCCGGGCACGACCGGCCAGGTGGTATGGACGATGCCGAGCGCCCGGTAGCATTCGGCGACGCTGCCGACGACGACACGAAAACCGAATATGTCGGACAGCTGCTCAAATCCGACGGCCTTGCGTTCCATTTTGCGCCAGATCGAATAAGCGCGCTTGCGCCGGCCCGTAACTTCAGCGGTAATGCCGCTGTCGGCAAGTTTTCGCGCCAATTGCTGTTCGATTTCGCCGATCCAGCCCTTGCTGCGCTCGGCCAGCGCCTCGAGCCGCTCGGTGATGACCTTATAGGCATCGGGGTTGAGCTCACGGAAGGCTAAATCCTCGAGCTCTTCGCGTATGCCCTGCATGCCCATGCGGCCGGCGAGCGGCGCATAAATGTCGAGTGTTTCTTCCGCGGTCACGCGCCGCGCTTCGGGCGGCATGTATTCCAGCGTCCGCATATTGTGCAGCCGGTCGGCCAGCTTGATCAGTAGCACGCGCACATCGTCGGCGATGGCAAGTAGAAGCTTGCGCAGGTTTTCTGCCTGCTTCGCTTCCTTGGACACCAGGTCGAGTTTTTTCAGCTTGGTCAGCCCCTCGACCAGGACCCCGATATCGTGACCAAACAGGCGATCGATCTCGGTGCGGGTGGCGTCGGTGTCTTCAATGGTGTCGTGGAGGAGCGCCGCGGCAATGGTGGCGTCATCAAGTTTGAGATCGGTCAGGATCGCCGCGACCTGCAGCGGATGCGAGAAATAGGGATCGCCCGAGGCTCGTTTCTGCTCGCCGTGCGCGCGCATGGCGTAGACGTAAGCGCGATTGAGCAAATCCTCGTTGGCGGCCGGATTATATTGCTTGACCCGATCGATGAGCTCGAATTGCCGCATCATCCACGGCTTGCGCGGCTTCGGCGTTGGCGGCCCTTCGTCGTCGAGCGGCACCAGATTGGGTCCGCGCGCGACCGCAACCCGCGAGCGGGGCTGGTTCTGCATCCGCGGCAAATCGATCGGCGAGCGCGCCATGAACACCTCGGCTTCGCCGCCTAACGCCGGCGAAAGCCGCTCAGGATATCATGACCGGCGTTTCACGCCACAAAACAGTGGATTTGGCAGCATTTTGCAGCGCGAAGTCGATGCGGTTCGCGAACTTGTGGTTACCGCAAAGCCACCGCCTCATGGGCGGGCAAGCGCCCGCCGCCGACGAGACGCGCGCGGCGCCATCAAACAGCCACCGCTCTCGGTTATTCCTCGTCGTCCCCGATATCCACTTCGGGCTCGGGCTGGCTTTCCGGCGGCGTCAGCCCCTCAAGACCTTTGAGCAGCTCTTCCTCGCTCATACGGTCGGTGGTCACCTCGGTGTCGTCGGCATCGACGCCGGTGCCGGGCGCGCCAATGAGCGGAACCGTTTCGGGCTCTGGCTCGTCCACCTCGACGTATTTCTGCAGCGAATGGACCAGTTCTTCCTTGAGATCCTCGGGCGATACCGCCGTATCGGCAATCTCGCGCAGCGCTACGACCGGATTTTTGTCGTTATCGCGCTCGACGGCGATCTGGGAACCCGACGAAATCATCCGCGCGCGATGGCTCGCCAGCAGAACCAGATCGAACCGGTTCTCGACCTTGTCGATGCAATCTTCGACGGTAACGCGGGCCATGGTTTCTGCTCCTAAACGAGGCTTTGGCGGCGAATTCTACCACCGGACCGGGCGTTAGGTATCGTCACGCGCAGGGAAGTGCAAGGCTATTCTCCGCATTTCGGGCAGCTGATCTTTTAACTTGGCCTGTGCGTTTGGCTCTGTTACCCACGGCTTGGAACCCCGGTTCGGCTCCGCGATTGACGTTTAAAGGCGGCTTGCCGCGACCGGGTGCCGCAGTGTTTGCCCGGCAGGCTTAAGGCTAATGAATTAAACGCCGTTGGTACGGTCGCTCGCACGGCGGCGCACGAGTTACCGTGTTTTTGCCATCGTACCGGCGCACATTTCGCCAGTTGCGACAAACACCTTAGCTTAAGCGTCGCCGGACGCGTCGAAGTCGTTGCGACCAATCCGGTTTCATAACCCAAAGGCATAGAGCGAACAGATAGAGACGCAGATGTCGGCACAGATTGAAAAAATCGCGTTGTTCATTGACGGCGCCAATCTTTATGCAACCGCAAAGTCGCTTGGCTTTGATATCGACTACAAGCGCTTGCTGCGCGAATTCCAGTCGCGCGGTTATCTGGTGCGGGCGTTCTACTACACCGCCGTGATCGAGGATCAGGAGTATTCATCGATCCGGCCGCTGATCGATTGGCTCGATTACAACGGCTACACCGTCGTCACCAAGGCGACCAAAGAATTCGTCGACCAGACCGGCCGCCGCAAGGTCAAGGGCAACATGGATATCGAACTGGCGGTCGACGCCATGGAGATCGCGCCGTTCATCGATCAGATGGTGCTGTTCTCCGGCGACGGCGATTTCCGCTCGCTGGTGGAAGCGGTGCAGCGCCGCGGCGTGCGTGTCACCGTGGTCTCCACCGTCTCTACCCAGCCGCCCATGGTCGCCGACGAATTGCGTCGGCAAGCCGACGAGTTCGTCGACATCATCGCGCTGCAAAACAAGCTCGGCCGCGACCCGACCGAGCGCCCGGCGCGCGAGCCGCGGGAGCCGCGGCACACGCCGCAATTCCTCCAGCGCAGCACCACGACGGTGCAGGTCGAGGCGGAAGAAGACGAGTTCGACGAGGAATAAGCGCGCGCCGCTGTTGCCATGGAGCGCCACGAGGCAGTGCCGGGCCACGACTGTCCGCGCTGTCCGCGGCTCGTCGCCTTTCGCACCGATTGGCGCCGTCAAGAGCCGCAATGGTTCAACGCTCCGGTCCCCTCGTTCGGACCCGTCGAGGCGCCCCTACTAATCGTCGGCCTCGCGCCGGGCTTGCGCGGCGCCAATCGCACCGGGCGGCCGTTCACCGGCGACTTTGCCGGCGATTTGCTCTACGCGACGCTTAAGGAATTCGGCTTCGCCGAGGGGAATTACGCGGCGCGGCCTGACGACGGGCTTCTGCTCACTGATTGCCGCATCACCAATGCGGTGCGCTGCGTGCCGCCGGAAAATAAACCGACGCCCGCCGAGATCACGAGCTGCCGCGAATTTCTCGCCGCCACCATCGATGAAATGAAAATCCTGCGCGCCATCGTCGCGCTCGGCCGCATCGCGCACGAAACCGTGGTGCGGGCGCGCTCGGCGCGGCGGGCCGATCATCCGTTCGCGCATGGTGCTGCGCGCGCGATCGGCGGGCTCGTGCTATTCGACAGCTATCACTGCTCACGCTACAACACCAATACCGGCGTGCTGACGCCGCAGATGTTCCGTGACGTATTCGCAAACGTGCGCAAATATCTGGACGCCTGACCGCGGCGGGTCTTTCGGATCACACCTTAAACGAAGATCGAGGCCTCGTATTTGCCGCTGCCCATCTCGCCCGGCGGGAAGATGCCGTGCCGCTCGATCCAGGCAAACGACTCTTCGAATGTCGCTTTCGAATACGGCTCGAACACCAGCCGCTCGCCCGGACCCCAGCGGCGCGTATCGATCTGATCGTGAAAGCGCAGTGGAAATTCTTTCTTGTAATAATGCGTGTAGAGCTCCGGCCGCAGATCGATGTCGCGTTGCGCCCGCCGCAACGCGCGAAAATATTTACGCACGTCCTCAGGCTCCGGCGTGCCCGTGACCATGGCCGCAATCATAAAGGTCGTGTCGATGATCTTGCGGAAGCCGAGCTGCTCGGCGAAATAGTAAGGCCCGCTGAACAAAGATGCTGCCGGCACTTCGCGGTCGATCAGTTTTTCCATACGGCTGAACAGCAGACCGTCGGCAAACGACAGCTTGATGTCGTCGGGCTTGAGATATTGCTCAAGCCCTTGGATGGACGCGTAGTGGCTACCCGACTGATAGCCGACCGAAATAGGCACGCCGGCGAGGTCGGCGGGCGCTTTCACCGGCGACTCCGGCGGCACGAAAATGCCGCAGGGCGAAACCGAATAGCAATCGGCATAGAGCTTGCCGTGACCGTTCGAGGCGGCGACGTTCACCGTCCAATGGCAGGCGCCGCTGACGTTGCAGGCGCGGCCCGCTTCGAACGTCTGATAGGCGCCGACTTTATTGCCGAGCTGATGGCCACTGCTGGAACTTGAATCGATGGCTTCGCGGAATTCGTAATCGAGGCCTTCGGCGGCGAAATAGCCTTTCTCTTCGGCAACCCATTCCTGCAGGCGAAAATGCGGAGCAACGACAAATTTCGGCATGGCAAACTCCATCGCGCGCGCGTCAAACCTAGCCGCCGCGCCGCAGCCAGGCAACGACTTCGGCGGCGCTCCGATCGGGCGGAAACACCGGATAAAAAACCTTGGCGATGACGCCGTCGTCGACGACCAGCACCATGCGTTTGAGCAGCGTCATGCCGGCGACCTCGAAGGTCGGCAGCTTCAGCGCCCGGGCGAATTTCAAATCGGCGTCGGACAAAACCGGAAACGGCAGATGCAGCCGCTCGGCAGCCTCGCGCTGGTAGTCCGTGTCCTGCGTCGACAGGCCGAAGACGTGGGAGACGCCAAGCTCCTTGAGCTCGGCAAAGTGGTCGCGAAAGCTGCAGGACTGCGGCGTGCAGCCGCGTGCGCCGGGAATATCGTCCCAGCCCGGCGGCAGGTCGACGCCTGGCACCCCGGTGCGCGGATAGACGTAGACAACCGTGCGGCCCCCAATGATCGAAAGATTGAGGGCGCCCCCGCGTGTCGCCAGTAACGGCAGATCGGGCAGCTTCATGCCGATGAGATGGCGTGCCGTCCCATCGTCCTTAGGCGCGGGAATGTCGGGTGGCAGGACGGTCGGATCGTGCTGGCCTGACGCTTCGCGCATAGCAATGCCTCCCGCATAAGAGATAAATTCCATCAGCGAACCGTCGGGATCGCGGAAATAGACGCTAGTGCCCGGACCTTTGGCTCCGAAACGCTGCATCGGGCCGCGTTCGACGGCGACGCCACAGCGTTCAAGATGGCGGACGGCATCCGTAATCGGCCCGCGCCACTCAAAGCACAGGTCGCTGTTGCCCGGGGCTACCGGCAGGCGCGCAACCTCGGCCGGCTTGACGCCTGGGCCGTGGACGTTGAGCTGCCGGTCGCCGAACCGGTAGGCGAAACCAACCGGGCGCGCGATCAGTTCCGCGCCCACGACCGTCGTGTAGAAGGCGTTGGAGCGCTCCCAGTCGCTGACATGAATGACGCAATGATCGAGGCTGACCGGAAGCACCGTCTCATTCCTTTTGCCGCAACAGCCGGCCGCGCTCGCGATCCCAGGAACGCTTCCGTTCGGTGTCGCGCTTGTCGTAGAGTTTTTTGCCGCGCGCCAGCGCCAGTTCGATCTTGGCACGGCCTTTCTCGTTAAAATAGAGCTTGAGCGGAACGAGCGTCATGCCTTCGCGCTCGACCGCGCCGATCAGCTTGTTGATCTGCCGGCGATGCAGCAGCAGTTTGCGCGGCCGCTTCGGCGCATGGTTGAAGCGGTTGGCCTGCTGATATTCGGGAATGTTGGAATTGATCAGCCAAAGTTCGCCGTCGCGGGAGTCGGCATAGGATTCGGCGATCGTCGCCTTGCCCGCGCGCAGCGATTTGACTTCGGTGCCGGTGAGCGCGACGCCGGCCTCCATCGTCTCGTCGATGAAGTAATTGAAGCGCGCTTTGCGATTGTCGGCGACGACGCGCAGTTTGCGTTCAGGCTTCGCCGCCATGCTTCGTCCTTGCGGTCATCGCGCTTTCAACGTGTCGCGGATTTCCGTCAGTAATTGGACCTCCGGCGACGGGCCGGGCGCCGCCGGCGGCGCCTTGGGCGCATTCAGGCGGTTGATGCCTTTGATGGCGAGGAACAACACCCAGGCGATGATCAAAAAGTTGATCACGACGGTGAGGAAACTGCCCCAAGCGAACACGGCGCCCTGCTTTTTCGCCTCGGCGAGAGACGATGCGGTCACCTTCGAGGACAGCGGAACAAAATAGTTGGAGAAATCCAGCCCGCCGGTCACCGCGCCAATGAGCGGCATGATGACATCGCCGACCAGCGAATTGACGATGGCGCCGAACGCCGCGCCGATGATGACGCCGACCGCGAGGTCGACGACGTTGCCGCGCATGGCGAATTTCTTGAATTCTTCGAACATCAAAGCCCCTCGCGTGTTTTACGATTTACGCGCATTCGCGCGAAAGCGGGAATCCAGCCGGGCGGCCGCCTTCGCGAAGACGAGTTAAGAAGGGAAACGCCCTCCCGCCGAGCGCGCCCGCAAAGCCGATCAATTGATCAATCCGGCGTGCACCATGGCGTCGCGCACCGCCGCACGCGTCTTTTCAGCGACCGGCACCATCGGCAGCCGCACGGTCTCCGCGCATTTCCCGAGCAGCGAGAGTGCATACTTGGCGGGCGCCGGATTGGTCTCGATGAACAACGCCGTATGCAGCGGCATCAGTTTGTCCTGAAGCTTGAGCGCAGAAGCGTAATCGCCTTTTAGGCAAGAGTTTTGAAACTCCGCGCACAGCCGCGGGGCGACGTTGGACGTGACCGAGATGCAGCCGTGACCGCCGTGCGCCATAAAGCCGAGCGCGGTCGCGTCTTCGCCGGACAGCTGATTGAAATCCGCGCCTAAGGTGGCGCGCTGCTGCGAGACCCGCACCATGTTGGCGGTGGCGTCTTTGACGCCGGCGATGTTCTTTAATTCAAACAGCCGCTTCATGGTGTCGACCGACATGTCGATCACCGAACGCCCTGGAATATTGTAAATAATGATCGGGATGCCGATAGCGTCGTCGATCGCCTTATAGTGCTGGTAGAGCCCCTCTTGCGTCGGCTTATTGTAGTAGGGGGTGACGACCAGCACCGCGTCGGCGCCGGCCTTCTCGGCATGGCGGGCAAGGTCGACCGCCTCCCGGGTCGAATTCGAGCCTGACCCGGCCACGACCGGTACGCGTCCGTGCGACTGCTCGACACACCATTCCACAACCTGGTGGTGCTCCTCGTGGGAGAGGGTCGGGCTTTCGCCGGTGGTGCCGACCGGCACCAGGCCCGCGGTGCCCTCGGCGATCTGCCAGTCAACAAGGCCGCGCAGCGCCGCTTGATCGACGGAGCCGTTCTTGAACGGCGTCACCAGCGCGGTAAAGGAGCCTCGAAAGCTGGTCCTGGCGGTCATCGCACTGAATCCTTGGAAACGCGGGTCCCGGGGCAACGGTACGGCGCCATAGGGCGCCCGCAGCGGAGCGGAATAGATATCGGGTTGCGGCGGGCCTTTAAAGCCCTGTCGCCCTACATAGCTCTCCTATGGGCTTCGCCGTCATAGGAACCGCGCGTTCGGGACGCTACACTGAAACCCGTTCGAATCGGCGAAACGTCACGGCAGGATGCCCCGCTTTTGCCGCGAAAATTACCGATTGCCGTGTGCAACCGTCAGCCGCAGGAATTCTTAAACCTTGCCAGCCGACAAAAGTGTCCAGAACCGCTGGGGGGCGGCGTATTGCGGCAGAGAGGTCCGTCGAATGACGGCCAAGCGGCTCATATTGGCAGGTTTCGCAGTTGGCCTGCTGGCTGGGAAAGTCAGCGCGGCGCCGCCGTCGGGAGATATCCCGCTGCCGCGTGAACGACCCGCCCTCGCGTCGGACAAATCCGCCAAGGTCTCCGCGCACCCGCCAGCGCCGGCGCCGGCGAATGCTGCGGGCGGCCCAATGCAGCTCATGGCGACAGCAGCAGGCCCGGTCGCCACAACCGCCTCTATCCCGTCTTCCCGCGTGCTTGCGAACGGCGGACGCGACGCGACGCGCAACGCCCCTCCCCCGCCGCTCGGAGCAATTCCGCTGCGCTCCAGCGTTGCCGCATCGCCTACACGGCCCGGGCCGGCCTTGGCGATGGCGACGAACTCAAGCACCTCGCCGCTCGACATGGCGGCGGTGAAGCAGGCCATCGAGCTCGTGCGCAAAGGCCAGCCCGACGACGCCACGGGCGTCGAGAACACGATCTCCGATCCGGTCGCCCGCAAGCTCGTCGAATGGGCGATCCTGCGCAGCGACGAAGCCGATCTCGATTTCCCGCGCTACGCAGCCTTCATCGGGGCCAATCCGGCCTGGCCCGCGACATCAGCCTTGCGCCGGCGCGCCGAAGCTGCGCTGTGGCAGCAGCAGGCGGCATCGCGCACGGTTATCGAATTTTTCCGCAACGATCCGCCGCGCACTGCCAAGGGACGGTTTGTGCTCGCGCGCGCGCTTCTTGCCGAGGGCGATCGCACCGGCGCGCAGGCATGGGTGCGCGAAGCCTGGCGCAAGGACAGTTTCTCCGCCGACACCGAGTCGCAAGCGCGCGACATGTTCGCCGGCCTGATCACCGCCGGGGACGACAAGGCGCGCATGGACGCGCGTTTTGACGTCGAGGACGACGATGCGGCGATGCGCGCGGCGCACCATCTCGATGCGGTCGAGGCCGCGATCGCCAAGGCCCGTTCCGCCGTCATCAACCGTTCCACCAAGGCGAAGACGCTGCTCGAGGACGTGCCGGCGGAAGGCCGGCACGATCCGGGTTATATCTTGAGCCGCGCGCAATGGCTGCGCCGCAGCGACAAGATCGTGGAAGCCGCGCAATGGATGATGGCGGCGCCGCGCGACGCGGAACGGCTCGGCGATGTGGATCAATGGTGGGTCGAGCGGCGGCTTATCGCACGCAAGCTTCTCGACCTCGGCGATCTGAAATCGGCCTATGCGGTCGCTAACGGCGCCGCCACACCGATCAACGAGAATTACCGCACCGAGCAGCAATTCACCGCCGGCTGGATCGCGCTGCGTTTTCTGCACGATCCCTCGGTCGCGTTCGGCCATTTTGCCCGCATCGCGGAGGGCGTGGTCAATCCGATCACGCTGGCGCGTTCCTCCTATTGGCAAGGCCGCGCGATGGAGGCGCTCGGACGCGAACGCGACGCGCACACCTACTTCGAGGCGGCGGCGCGTTATCCGACCGCCTATTACGGCCAGCTGGCGCGGGCGCGGCTCGGCAACGAAAGCGTAACGCTGCGCGCTGTGCCGGAACCGCCAGCCGATTATTACCGTCTGGAGGTCGCGCGCGCCTTTGAAATCCTCTATGCGCTCGACGAGCGCGACATGATCGCCACCATGGCCGCGGACCTCGCCGACAAGTCAACCGATACGGCGGCGCTCGCGGCGCTCGCCGAGATCACCACCCGCCACAACGACGCGCGGGCGACGCTTCTGATCGGCAAGCTCGCTCTTAATCATGGGTTGCCGCTCGAGCACTTTGCCTTTCCGGATTTCGGCGTGCCGAATTATCAGCAGATCGGCCCGGAGGTGGAGCGCTGCGTCGTCTATTCGATCGTGCGGCAGGAAAGCGCCTTCAACAGCAAGGTCGTGTCCAGCGCCAACGCCATCGGCTTGATGCAGGTGACGCCGCCGGCGGGCCGCGACACCGCGAAGCGGTTCAACGTCTCGTTTGACCAGCACCGGCTGATGACTGACGTCGCCTATAACGCCCAGCTCGGCACCGCCGAGCTGGGCAACGATATCGCCAGCTGGCGCGGCTCCTACATTCTCGCCTTCGTCGCCTACAATGCCGGACCGCGCCGGGCGAAGGAGTGGATCGAGCAATACGGCGATCCGCGCAGCGGTAAGGTTGACCCGATCGACTGGATCGAGCGGATTCCGATCTCGGAAACGCGCAATTACGTGCAGCGGATCCTTGAAAACATGCAGGTTTACCGCGCCCGGTTTGGAACCGACCCAAGGCTCCTCATCGAGGCCGATTTGCGCCGCGGCGGGTAGGCCAATACCCCGCCTCATTTTTCCGTCAAGCGCCTAAATTTTATTCTTTGCGCTAGCGCAAACCTCAACGCTAATGTCTATTTTATGACTACAGGCGTTAAAGGTTCATAGCCGTAGGCGTTATAGGCCCAGAAACGGCCAATAGGGACAGCATGAACAAGCCATCCCTTCATTTCGAGGTTGATCCGGACCCCTCAATCGACCGGGGCAGGAGCCTTTTCATCAAGGCCCAAGACGGCTTGCGCCTGCATGTGCGTGAATACGGCGACCGGCGCTCGCCGGGAATCCCGGTGGTGTGCCTGCCGGGTCTGGCGCGCACGACCGCGGATTTCGATCTGCTGGCACCGGCGCTCTCCGATGGTCCGCCCGAGCGGCATGTCATCGCCATCGATTCGCGCGGCCGCGGCCATTCCGAGCACGACACCGACCACACCAACTACAACTGCATGACCGAGCTCGGCGACATCGTCAGCATTTTGTTTGAGCTCGGCGTCGGACCTGCGGTGTTCATCGGCAGTTCGCGTGGCGGCATACTGACCATGCTGTTGGCGGCGGCGCATCCCAGTTCCATCGCCGCGGTGGTGCTCCACGACGTCGGACCGGTGCATGAGCAGGCCGGCATGGCGCGGATTCGCAGCTATCTCGGCAAGCTGCCCCACCCGCAAACTTATGAAGAAGGCGCCGGAATCCTTCGCCACCTGATGGGTGCGCATTTCCCGAAACTGACCGACGAGCAATGGCTCGCCGGTGCGCGTCGCACCTGGCATATCTGCCAGAGCGGACTCAAACCCTGCTACGACCTCGGTATCGCGCGGGCGCTGGCCGGCGTCGATATCGAGCGGCCGATGACGCCCTTGTGGCGCGAGTTCGACGCGCTCGCCGATGTACCCATGCTGGTCGTGCGCGGCGCCAATTCCGACCTGTTGTCGGCGCAGACCGTGGCGGCCATGCGCACCCGCCGCAAGGACATGGACTTGATCGAAGTTGAGGATCAGGGTCACGCGCCGATCCTCGAGGGCGAACTCGTCCGCCGGATCGTGCGCTTTGTACATAAGTGCGAAACCACGCGCAGCGCCGCTGCGCATGCCTAGATCCTAAATTATCCGCTTAGCTTACCAGCCAGCTTTATAGTTGAGCCGGCCGAGCAGGCTCTGGCTCTTGAGCGCGGTCGAATACATTTCCGGGGAGCCGGAGATCGGCGCGCCGCCGAGCCAACCCGGCGCGCCGCCCGAATTGCCGCCGAGGTCGGTGTAGAGATATTCCAGCCCTAACGACAATTTCGGCGAGAATTGGTATTCAAAGCCGACGCCGGCGGTCCAGCCGTTGGCTTCCGTTCCTTGCGAGAACGATCCGATTTGCGGAGCGCCCTGCAGCGGCGAGCCGACCTCTGCGGCGGCAAAGCCGCCCTTGAGATAAGGCAGCCACTGACCGAACGAGTAACCGAGCTTGCCGGTCACGGTACCCATCCAATTCATGTTCGGCGTCCACGCCCCGGCGGTGAGCGCGGGCATGTAGGGCGCAGTAAAGCGGCCGTCGAAATTTGCCGCCGCAAGCGAGCCTTCAAGACCGAAGACAAAATTCCCCGACTGGAAGTTGTAGCCGAAATTTCCGTTGGCCGACGGCGCCGTGTGCGCGGTCGCAAAACCGTTCGGCGAAAGTGTCGCCCAAGGGTTACTGTCGGAGGCGCCCGGCGCGTTGCCCTTGAAGTAGAAGCCCGCCCAATCCGGTTTTTGCTGCGGCTTGGTAAGCGGCGGCGTGACCGAATTGAGGTCAAACGCCAGCGCGGCCTGCGTCGCGCACGCGCCGAGGCAAGCAGCAACCAACAATGTGCAAGCCCTGTTGAGCGGCACCCTTCACCTCACTCGCAGGCTTCGGCATGATTTACGCGACCATCGCACGCGTCATAAAACGCGCCGCCCTTCGCGAATCTATTCTACCTCGGCCCACCATCATCATATACCGGCGGGCTTTTCCGGTCGATTCCGACCGTCAATGAGGTGAATGCGATAAACCCTTGTTATTATGAAATTTTCTTCTTGGCGGCACGCTTTCCGGCGAGGTGTTGCAAATATGGCTCAGCGAAACGAGCCGTCGCGCAGAGGTTGAACGGCCTGCTCACGGCGCCGCATAGGGCACAAGTAGGCTGCGGAATGCGGCCGCCACTGCCGGCAACGGGGGCGGGATCGGCGGGAAGATCTGATAATCCTCCCAGCCGCCGCCGAGCGATTTGTAGAGTGTGACGAGCTGCTCTGCCGCCGTCTGTTGCGCCAACACGTATTGTTGCTCGATCTCAAATTCCTGGCGCTCGGCGTCGATAACGTTGAGTGAATCCGTCAAGCCGCGGTCGAACCGTTCGGTTGCCAAGCTTACCGCGCGCCGCGCGGCAGTCAAAGCATTGGCGAGGTAGCGCAAACGATCCTGCTGCGCGTGATACGCATCGGCGGCGGTATCGACTTCCCGCACCGCGTTGAGCACCGTCTGTTTGTAACTCGCCAGCAGTTCACGGGTACGAAAGTCGGCTTTTTCCACGACCGCATCGAGCCGGCCGAAGTCCAGTAGCGGCGCGGCGATCGCCGGGCCGACCGACCAGATCGGACTGATCGTCAATGGCGTGATGCCGGTCTGCCGGCCACCGGCGGCGGTCAACGCAACCTGCGGAAAAAGATCTGCGGTGGCGACGCCGATCCGGGCGGTCGCGCTTGCCAGCGCACGCTCAGCTTCGATGATGTCAGGTCGTCGCCGCAATAGATCGATCGGGAGCTCGGATTTGATGTTCCCCGGCAGAACGGGGAGCATTCTTGGCCGCTTGAACTCATTGCCGAAGGTCTCCGGCAACTCGCCGATCAGCACCGCAATAACGTAACGCGCGGCGTCGATCTGCGCGACGAGCGGTGCGACCTGCGCCTGCAACTGCGCCAATTCGCGCTGCGCCAGCGTCACGTCGAGTTCGTTGGTGATGCCGCGATCGTAGCGTTCCTGGACGAAGTCGAGATATTTCTTCACCACCTCGATGTTCTTGCGCAGCACCATCAGCTGCATTTGCAACGCGCGCAAATCGAGATAAGCGCGAGCGACGTCGGCGATCAACGAAACGAGGACTATGTTGCGCGCCGCGATCGCGGCGTCGACGTCGTATTGCGCGGCTTCGATGGCTCGGCGGTATTTGCCGAAAACGTCGATTTCCCAGGCGGCATCGAAGCCGGCGAGATTGACGACCTGACTGACGCCAGTACCGGTCTCGGCGGAAACCAGCGACTGAGAAGCGCGGCCACGTGCCAGGTCGCTGCCGGTCCCCCATCCGCCACCCATCGAGGCTTCGGCCGCGGGCAAAGCCATGCCGATGACGACAACCTCCTGCGTGCGCGCCTGCTGCAGACGCTCGAGCGCAATTTCAAGCGTTGGGCTGCCGGCGATGGCGCGATCGATCAGCGAATCCAGTTCGCGATCGCGCAAGGTCCGCCACCATTTACTGGTCTCCGCGGCGGAACGTGTGGAGCGGTCGCCAAGGGTCTTTTGCGAAGCCGCGAATGTATCCGGCATCGGCGGCTCTGGCGGCTTGTAGTCCGGCCCAACCGCGCATGACGCCAAAGCCGCACAGACGGCACAGCCAACCGCAACCGCGTAAAATCGGGCCGCACCGCGACCATTAGGGCCGCCACGATGACGCAAAATCTTGGCTGACACCGGCACGAACGGGTGCACTCCACGCGCGACGACGGCTCAGAACAGGTTATCGGCCATCAGCGGCTTTGACACGGCACCAGCACGCCCGCCAGCCGATGGTGTTCCCCCGCGCGCGAGAATGGGAGGTTTTGGAAAGCGGCGCAAGCGACCGTTAGCCGCTGCCTCGCGAATAGAAACGCTGCGGCCTCAAGCCACAGCAGGATTGCTCAAGACGACCGGTCGCGCAAAACGAAACGCCCGCCGGCAACACCCGCCGGCGGGCGCGCGACAATCGAAACGGGCAACACGACCGTGGGCCAGCCGTGCAACCCGCTCCGATCTCGTCCTAGAACCGGAAGCGGACGCCGGCTTGGGTCGAAAGGTTATTGCGGGAAATATCGCCGTTGGCGAGACCGCCAAAGGCCGCCGTATAGAACGTGCCGATGTAGGCATCCCACTTCGGCAGGAACCGCCAGTCGAAAACAACCGAGTAGCCGTCAAACCAGCCATAGCACCTCGAATTGCTGGCCCCGTTGGAGGGGGCGCAATTCACGCCGTTCACGAACGAGTACTGGATGTAGTGATAGTAAGCGCCGATGAAATCCAGGTCTTTGGTGATGCCGTATTTGGCGCCGGCCCACATGCTGTTGAAATACTCGGTCGTGCAGCCGGTGCCGGATCCGCACGCGCCGTTGAACGCGTTGTTGGCGATGGTCGTGCCGCTGAGAGGGTTTAACACCGAGGCGGCGGCATTCGTCGCCGTGAACAGGAAGCCATCATCATGGAACGTGGTCTGCGGATCGCTCGGGTTCTGGAACCGCATCCATTCGAACCCCGCGTAGAACGTGAGCGGGATGCCGACGGGTCCGGTCGGCGCAGGCGCCGCTTTACCCACCACGGGCGGCGGGGTGTTTCCCCACGAGCCGAAGCTGTATTTGACGACCGCCATAACAGACGTATTGTTGGAAATGGTCGCCTTCAGGCCTGAACCAGCAGGGCCGCCGGGGAACGGGTTAGCCCCGCCGGGCCAGCCATTCACGAGCGTCTGACCTGGGAACAACGTCGACCAATTGACGGCGTCTTTCTCGAAAGCGCCGAACACGTCTAAGGAGAGAGTGCCGGGTCCGAGATGTTTGACGTCCCCGCCGATGCCACCTTCGATCGCGCCGTTGTTCGGGTTAAAGGCGTTGTAGCCGCCGTTGTTGGCGCCGAGCGGCTGCCCAGCCACAACGAGCCGGAAGTCGCCGATATTCTCGCGATACTTGATCGCCGTGGTCCAGCGACACGTTTCGGTGTCGCCGGCGCCGCAGGTCTTGCCGGAGTTGCCGATCACTGAAAACGCGTAGGAGCCGCCCATTGGATCGTAGGCAACGACCGCGTCGTTGAGCGGCGTGTTCTGCCGGCCGAAGGTCAGCGTGCCGTAAATCGGGTTGCTGACGCCGGCGTAGATTTGGTCCGCCAGCCAGCCCCAGCGGCTGGAGTCGTACGGCACCGACTGCAGATTCTCCGGGATGCGGATCGCGTTGAACATCGCCTGCGGAGCGTTGGCCAACAGCCCGGAATAGGGATCGAAGGCGAGCCCGGCCTGAGCGACGAAGGACCAGCCGCCGCCGACCGGCTCCAGCACCTTGAAGCCGACGTTCGATTGGCCCAACCCGTTTGGACCCAAGTACCACCCCGCGTTCCGGCCTACGGCGTTGGTGGCACTGTTCCCGAGCAGATAGCTGGCGCCGACTGGATGGTTTGGATCGAACGGCGCGCCGTGTGTCTGGTAGTTGCCACCCATGTCGATCGTGCCGTAGAGGCTCACGCCGTACCAGCTCAGCGGGCAGGCGGTGAGGAAGAAGTCGTAGATACTGCCGCACGCGGCAGGCGGCGGCGGCAAGTAGGATGCGGGCGCGGCCTTTGTCACCATCGCGTTCATGTCGGCTGCGCGCACCGTGTTGGCGCACGCAAAAACCGCCGCAGCTGCAGTAAAAGCTACACACAATCTAAGGTTTTTCATTGCCGTCCCCTGGCCCGCGCCAAGACCCCGCGACTTGGCATCGCTGCGGCGTCCCGTCGCGTCGTTATATTCGCTAATACACAGCGGTTGTTGTCAATAAGCGATCTGGGGACGTCAGAAAGGAAGCCGGATCCTGTGGCACGAATGCAACAAAAAGTCTCCGCGGAGCGCGTCGCAGCGCCTACCGTCCCCGAGCCGGAAAACAAAAAAATAAGCGGCGCCGAAGCGCCGCTTATTCAGAGGATTACCGCGTCGCGGGATTGAAGTCCCGCATGCGATTTCAATTAGAACCGGAAGCGCACGCCGCCGGTGACAGCAACGTTGTTGCGGGTGATGTCGCCGTTGGCGATGCCGCCAAAGGCAGCCGAGTACATCACGCCGACGTAGGTGTCCCACTTAGGCAGGAAGCGCCAGTCAATGACACCCGAAATCGCGTCCAAGTAGCCGGCGCACTTCGAGTTGTTGGGGCTGATCGAGCCGCTCGCGCCGCAAACGGTCGCCGAGATCACGTACTGATTCTGGATGTAGTGATAGTAGGCGCCGATGAAATCCAGGTTTCTGGTGATGCCGTATTTGGCGCCAGCCCAAAGGACGTTGAAGAGTTCGGCCGTGCAACCACCCCCCGTTCCGCACGCGAGGCCGAAATTGATATTGGTAATTGTCGTGCCGTTAGCGGTCAGAGCACCACCGGTGGGTGACGCCGGGTTGAAATTGAACCGAAAGCCGTCATCGTAGAAATAGTTGGTCTGGGCACCGGTGGTGTTTTGGAACTGGATCCATTCGTACCCGGCGTACAGCGTGAGCGGGATGCCGTGCGGATCGGACGGCGGCGGAGCGGCCTTACCCACAACCGGCGGCGGTGGGTTTCCCCACGAACCGAAACTATATTTGGCTACAACCATGAGAGACGTCTGGTTCGAAAGCGTCGCCTTGAGGCCGCTGGCTGCTCCACCGGGGAACGTGGTCGGCCAGCCGTTGGCGGTTGCCTGGCCGATGTATGTCGGCGAAATGTTGACCGCGCCTTTCTCCCAAACGCCGAGGGCATCCAACGACAACGTGCCCCATCCGAGATTTTTGACGTCGCCGCCAAGCTGGCCTCCGACCGCGCCGAGGTTGGGGTTATACGCTGCATAGCCAAAGCCCGGTTGCCCCATCACCGCGATGCGCACCGGCCCGATATTTTCACGATACTTGATGGCCGTGGTCCAACGCGCGTCCTCGGTGTCACCGCCGCCGGCGGCCTTGCCGCTGTAGCCGATCGGCGAGAAGGCGTAGGAGGCGCCCATCGGGTCGTAGGCCACTATGGCGTCGTTATACAGTGTGTTCTGTCGGCCGAAGGTCAACGTGCCGTAGGTCGCCGAAGTACCGCCAACATAGATTTGGTCCCCCAGCCAACCCCACCGGCTCGAGTCGGCTGGGATCGCCTGCTGATTCTGCGGAATGCCGAGACCGTTCTGCATGGCTGCCGGCGCGTTCGCCAACAGAGCCGAATACGGATCGAAAGCCACCCCGGCTTGGGCAACGAACGAAAAGCCGCCGCCGACCGGCTCTAGTACCTTGAAGCCGAAGTTCGACTGGCTCAGGCCGTTGGGACCCAAGTACCAGCCCGGCGTTCGGTTGGTGGCGCCCGTGCCGCCGGAACCAATCAGGTATTCAGACCCCGTGGGGAAGTTCTTGTCGAACGGTGCGCCGTGCGATTGATAGCCGCCGCCAACGTCGACCGTGCCGTAGAGCGAGAACCCGTACCAGCTCAGCGGACAAGCGGTGGCCACGAAGTCATAGATACTGCCGCACGCGGCCGGTGGCGGCGGCAAGTAGGAAGCCGGCGCGACCTTCGTCACCATGGCGTTCATATCCGCCGCAAAACCGATCCCGGCAGACGCAACAGTTGCGGCCGCGGCGACAGCCACAGACAAACCCAGCTTTTTCATTGAATCCCCCTGCCCACGTGCGGCGACACAGCGGGTGTGGCTGCGTCGCGCTGGGGCGAATTTCAGATAGGCGGCCACCAGTGTCAACGCGCGGACGGGTGAAAAACGATGACAAACAAATGACATCCACCCCGTGTGGTTTTGCGGCCACACGCCACGGCGCCGCCTAAGGATTTTACGTATTCCCGCGCCGGTTGTCGGGCGATTCCTCGAGATTCTGGACCTTCGGGTCATCGCCAAAAGGTTTGCGGAACGGCCACGCCGTTCTTGATGGTCTTTGCCTGTGGGTGCGGCAGTTTGTGACCGTTACGCGCCGCAGCCGATTCGTATAGCTTGCCGCCCGCGGCGCGAAATCCGGCTCGATTCTGCGGCCGGCCACGCCGTTTCGGCGGGAGCCAAGGCAGTGTGGGTCGTTCTTATCGCGCTACGACGGCCTTATACCTTTGTCGTCTTCTCGTTCCTCATCGCCATCTTCGGCGTCCTTGCTGCACTGCGCACGCCGACCGACATTTTTCCCAACATCAACATTCCAGTCGTCAGCGTGGTCTGGACCTACAACGGACTGCTGCCGAACGACATGTCCGGCCGCGTCATCTATTTCTACGAGCGCTATCTGACCGCGCAGGTCGGCGACATCGAGCACATCGAATCGCAGTCGCTCAACAGCTATGGCGTCGTCAAAATCTTCTTCCAAAAGGGCGCGAATATTCGCACCGCGCTCGCGCAGGTCACCGCCGCCTCGCAAACCGTATTGAAGCTGCTGCCGCCCGGCATCACGCCGCCCTACGTGCTCAGCTATAACGCCGCCACCGTGCCGATCCTGCAGCTTGCGCTATCCGGCAAGCAATTGCCGCAGATGCGGCTCTTCGACCTCGGCCAAAACTTCATCCGGCCGCAGTTGGCGACCGTCGCCGGCGCCGCCGTGCCCTCGCCCTATGGCGGCAAGATCCTGCAGGCCCAGGTCGATCTCGATCAGCACGCGATGCAGGCGCACAGCGTATCCGCCGACGATGTCGTCAACGCCATTACGGCGCAGAACCTGATCCTGCCGGCCGGCGACGCCAAGATCGGCAAATTCGATTGGAACGTAGCGCTCAACGCCAGCCCGGTCGTGCTCGAGCGGATGAACGATTTACCGGTGAAGAGAATCAACGGCACGGTGATCACGCTCAAAGACGTCGCTTACGTGCATGAAGGTTCACCGCCGCAGACCAATCTGGTGCGGGTGAACGGCGCGCGTGCGGTCTTGATGACGATTCTCAAGGCCGGCGCCGCATCGACGCTCAATGTCATCGACGGCATAAAATCGCTGTTGCCGCGGGTGCAGGAAAGCCTGCCCTCAGGCCTGACCGTGCACGCGGTCGGCGATCAGTCGGTTTTCGTCAAAGCGGCGATCGTCGGGGTCCTGCGCGAAGCCGTGCTTGCCGCGGCGCTGGTCGGGCTGATGATCCTTCTCTTCCTGGGCAGCTGGCGCCCGACCATTATCATCATCATTTCCATTCCGCTCTCGGTGCTGTTCTCGGTGATCGCCATTTCCGCGCTTGGCGAGACCATCAATGTCATGACTCTCGGCGGTTTGGCGCTCGCCGTCGGCATGCTGGTCGACGAGGGCACGGTGACGCTGGAGAACATTTTCTATCATCTGGAAATGGGCAAACCGGTCGAGCCCGCGATTCTCGACGGTGCGCAGCAAATTGTCGTGCCTGCTTTCGTCACTTTGCTGGTGCTCGACATCGTGTTCGCGCCGATGTTTCAGCTCGGCGGCGTCGCCGGCTATCTGTTCCGGCCGCTGGCGGAAGCGGTCGTGTTCGCGCTGATCGGCTCCTTCATCCTGTCGCGCACGCTGGTGCCGACTATGGCGCGCTATCTCCTCCACGCCGATTCCGAGCACGACGCCGAACGCGCCGCCGCACGACGAACCTCGCGCAATCCGTTCACCCGGTTCCAGGTCGGCTTCGAGCGGGTATTCGCCTTTGCGCGGGTGCATTATCGCGCGCTGTTGGAGCTGTCGCTGAGCCGGCCGAAGACAGTGATCGCAAGCTTCATCGGCTTTGTCGTGTTGTCGCTGGGGCTGTGGCCGTTCCTCGGCGAAAACTTCTTCCCCGAAGTCGATTCCGGCCAAATCCTCATGCATGTACGGGCGCAACCCGGCACCCGCATCGAGGAGACGGCACGGCTGTTCGATCTCATCGAGCAGACCGTGCGACGCACGATCCCGCCCCATCAGCTCGACAACATCGTCGACAACATCGGCCTGCCGTTCTCCGGCATCAACATGGCCTATCAGAACACCGGCACCATCGGGCCGGAGGATGGCGATGCGCTGATCAGCCTCAAAGAAGGTCACGGCCCGACCGCCGCCTACATCAAGCAACTGCGCACGCTGCTGCCGCAGCAATTCCCGGGAACGACGTTCTCGTTCCTGCCGGCCGACATCGTTTCGCAGATTCTCAATTTTGGCCTGCCGGCTCCGATCGACGTGCAGATCATCGGCAACAATCAGAAAGCCAACTACGCCTACGCCACCGACCTGCTCAAACGCATCCGCCAGGTTCCCGGCATTGCGGATCTTCGAATCCAGCAGGTGTTTAACTATCCGCAGCTCAACGTCGACGTCGATCGCACTTTGGCCCGCGAAGTCGGACTCACCCAGCGCGACACTGCCAACAGCCTGCTCGTCACGCTCTCCGGGAGCGGCCAGGTGCAGCCGAATTTCTGGCTCAATACCGACAACGGCGTCTCCTATCCGATCGTGGCGCAAATGCCGCAATACCGCATGGACACGGTTTCCGACTTGGTCAATCTCCCGATCATGGCTGCAAAAATGACCGCGCCACAATATCTCGGCGGGCTTGCGCAAATCACGCCCGGACCGAGTGCCGGCGTCGTGTCCCATTACAACGTACAGCCGGTCATCGACATTTACGGCGCGGTCCAGGAGCGCGATCTCGGCGCCGTTTCTCGCGACGTCGACCGCATCCTGCAGGACACCGGCAAGGGCTTGCCGCGCGGCTCCTATGTCGCGGTGCGCGGCCAGGTTCGCACCATGACCAACGCCTATAGCGAGCTTTATTTCGGCCTCGCCGGCGCGGTCGTGCTGGTATACTTGGTGATTGTGGTCAACTTCCAGTCCTGGCTCGACCCGTTCATCATTATTACCGCACTGCCGGGAGCGCTCGCCGGAATCATCTGGATGCTGTTTATGACCGGTACGACGCTGTCGGTGCCGGCTTTGACGGGCGCAGTCATGTGCATGGGCATTGCCACCGCCAACAGCGTGTTGTTGGTGAGCTTCGCGCGCGAAGGCTTGGGCGACGGGCTCGATGCGGCGTCCGCCGCGCTTGAAGCCGGCTTTACCCGTTTCCGCCCGGTGTTGATGACCGCGCTCGCCATGATCATCGGCATGGTGCCGATGGCCTTTGCGCTCGGCGAGGGCGGCGAGCAGAATGCGCCGCTCGGCCGCGCCGTGATCGGCGGCCTCACCGTGGCGACGATAGCGACCCTGTTCTTCGTGCCGACCGTGTTCAGCGTGCTGCACCGCCGCTGGCCCGCCGTGCCGCAGGCCTGAAGGAACCGCCCCCGTGTGGATCGTTCTCACAGCGCTGCGACGACCCTACACCTTCGTGGTGCTCGCGGTCGTGATCGCCATCTTCGGCGTCCGCGCGGCGATGCTGACGCCGACCGACATTTTTCCCAACATCAACATTCCAGTCGTCAGCGTGGTCTGGACCTACAACGGCCTGCTGCCGAACGACATGTCCGGCCGCGTCATCTATTTCTACGAGCGTTATCTGACCGCGCAGGTCGGCGACATCGAGCACATCGAATCGCAGTCGCTCAACGGCTACGGCGTCGTCAAAATCTTCTTCCAGAAAAATGTCGACATCGCCGCCGCGCTGGCGCAAGTGACCGCCGCCTCGCAGACCGTGCTGAAGCTGCTGCCGCCGGGCATCACGCCGCCTTATGTGCTCAGCTACAACGCCTCCAGCGTGCCGATTCTGCAGCTTGCTTTGTCGAGCAAACAGCTGCCGCAAATGCGACTGTTCGATCTGGGGCAAAACTTTATCCGCCCGCAGCTTGCCACCGTCGCCGGCGCCGCCGTCCCTTCGCCTTATGGCGGCAAAATCCTGCAGGTGCAGGTCGACCTCGATCAGCAGGCGATGCAGGCGCACAACGTCTCCGCAGACGACGTCGTCAACACTATTTCGGTGCAGAACCTGATCCTGCCGGCCGGCGACGAAAAGATCGGCAAGTTCGACTGGAACGTGGCGCTCAACGCCAGCCCGGTCCTGCTCGAACGGATCAACGATTTGCCGGTCAAGAAGATCAACGACACCATCATCTACATGCGCGACGTTGCCTATGTGCACACCGGTTCGCCGCCGCAGACCAATCTGGTGCGGGTGAACGGCTCGCGCGCGGTGTTGATGACGATCCTCAAAGCCGGCGCCGCATCGACGCTCAGCGTGATCGAAGGCGTCAAATCGCTGTTGCCGCGGGTCGAGGAAAGCCTGCCGTCCAGTCTCAACCTGCGCGCTGTGGGCGATCAGTCGGTTTTCGTCAAAGCCGCGGTGTTCGGCGTTATTCGCGAGGCTGCGCTCGCCGCGGCGCTGGTCGGCGTGATGATATTGCTCTTCCTCGGCAGCTGGCGCTCGACCGTCATCATTCTCATCGAAATACCGCTCGCCATTCTGTTCTCGCTAACGCTGCTGTCGTGGCTGGGCGAGACCGTCAACGTCATGACGTTAGGCGGGCTGGCGCTCGCGGTCGGCATTCTGGTCGACGACGGCACCGTCACCATCGAGAACATCAACTACCACCTGGAACTCGGCAAGCAGATTGAGGCGGCGATCCTTGACGGCGCGCAGCAGATCGTCATCCCCGCTTTCGTGACGTTGCTCTGCCTGTGCATCGTGTTCGTGCCGATGTTCCAACTCGGCGGTGTGGCCGGCTATCTGTTCCGGCCGCTCGCGGAAGCGGTGGTGTTCGCGCTAATCGGCTCGTTTGTGCTCTCTCGGACGCTTGTCCCGACCATGGCCAATTACTTCATGCGCGGCCATCGGGACGGTCCCAGCCATGCGCTTGGCGAAGTGGCGATGGCGGCGCCGAAATCACGCAATCCTTTCAGGCGCCTCCAGCAAAGCTTTGAAGTACGGTTTGCACGCATCCGGGAGCATTATCGCGCGCTTTTGTTGCTGGCCTTGGGCCGGCCCGCGACCTTTATTGTGGGCTTTCTGGCTTGCGTGATCCTGTCGTTCGGGCTGTGGCCATTCCTGGGCGAAAATTTCTTCCCCGAAGTCGATTCCGGCCAAATTCTCATGCATGTACGGGCGCAGCCCGGTACCCGGATCGAAGAGACTGCGCGGCTGTTCGATCTCATCGAGCAGACCGTGCGGCGCACAATCCCGCCCCGTCAGCTCGACAACATCGTCGACAATATTGGCCTGCCTTTCTCCGGCATCAACATGGCCTATCAGAACACCGGCACCATTGGACCGGAGGATGGCGATGCGCTGATCAGCCTCAAAGAAGGTCATGGCCCGACCGCCGCCTACATCAAGCAACTGCGCACGCTGCTGCCGCAGCAATTCCCGGGAACGACGTTCTCGTTCCTGCCGGCCGACATCGTTTCGCAGATTCTCAATTTTGGCCTGCCGGCTCCGATCGACGTGCAGATCATCGGCAACAATCAGAAAGCCAACTACGCCTACGCCACCGACCTGCTCAAACGCATCCGCCAAGTGCCCGGCATTGCCGATCTTCGCATCCAGCAGGTGTTCAACTACCCGCAGCTCAATGTCGACGTCGACCGCACTTTGGCGCAGGACGTAGGGCTGACGCAGCGCGACATCGCCAACAGCTTGTTGGTGACGCTGTCGGGCAGTTTGCAGGTCCATCCTAACTTCTGGCTCAATACCGAGAACGGCGTCTCCTATCCGATCGTCGCGCAGATGCCGCAATATCGCGTCGACACCATGTCAGACCTGATCAATATCCCGGTGGCATCCGGGGAGCCTGACAAGCTGCAATACCTCGGCGGGCTCGCGCAAATCACACCGGGACCGAGCCCGGGCGTCGTGTCCCATTACAACGTACAGCCGGTCATCGACATTTACGGCGCGATCCAGGAGCGCGACCTCGGCGCTTTGTCGAGCGATATCGCAGGCATCCTAGAGGAGACGAAGAAAGCGGTCCCACGCGGCTCCCATGTCGAGATGCGCGGTCAGGTACAGACCATGACCAGCGCCTACAGCCAGCTTTACTTCGGCCTCGCCGGCGCCATTGTGCTGATTTATTTGGTTATCGTTGTCAACTTCCAATCATGGCTCGATCCGTTCATCATCATCACCGCGCTACCGGGCGCGCTCGCCGGGATTGTGTGGATGCTGTTCGTCACCGGAACGACGTTGTCGGTTCCGGCGCTTACCGGCGCCATCATGTGCATGGGCATAGCGACCGCCAACAGCATCCTCCTGGTCAGCTTTGCGCGCGAGGGCATGGAGCAAGGCCTCGATGCGGCGTCGGCGGCGCTTGAAGCCGGCTTTACCCGCTTTCGGCCGGTGCTGATGACGGCGCTCGCCATGATCATCGGCATGCTGCCGATGGCGTTTGCGCTGGGCGAAGGCGGCGAACAGAATGCGCCACTCGGCCGCGCGGTGATAGGCGGACTTTTGGTCGCAACCGTGGCGACATTGTTCTTTGTCCCGATAGTGTTCAGCGTGCTACATCGCGATAGCCCCCGGCCGCATGCAGGTGCTGACGCCCTCACCCCCGAGGCTGCCGCCTGACCCGAGAATCCAAAATGACCCCGGAAGATCAGCAACCTGCGGGGGAAGCCGCGGCGGCGCCGCGGAATCTGCGCTGGATCGGGCTTGCGGCGGTCGTGGCTGCGATCATCATTGCCGCGCTCGGGATCTGGCAGCGCCACAGCCATGAGGCCGAGGTCACACAATGGACGGACGCGCAGGCGATGCCGACCGTCGCGGTGATCACGCCACGCGCCAGTGCCGCCACGCAGCACCTGACTCTGCCCGGCACCGTGCAAGCCTGGTATGAGGCGCCACTCTACGCCCGCGTCCCGGGCTATCTGAAGAACTGGTACTTCGATTTCGGAGCCCATGTGAAGAAAGGCGACGTGCTCGCCGAGATCGAGACTCCGGACCTTGATGCACAACTGGCCGCGGCTCAAGCGAAGCTGAATTCGGCCAGAGCAGTGGTCGCGGTTAGGGAGGCCGAGAAGCAGTTCGCCGAGACGACCTTCGATCGTTGGGAAAACTCGCCCAAAGGCGTCGTCTCTGAGCAGGAACAGCAGTCAAAGAAAGCCGACTACAACAGCGCCATCGCGAGAGTAAACTCCGCACAGGCAGAGGTCGCCGTCGATCAGGGTGAACTCGAGCGGCTGCAGGCGCTGGAAAGCTTCAAGAAAATTCTTGCACCGTTCGACGGCGTCGTCACGGCGCGCGAGACCGACATCGGCGCGCTGATCAATGCCGGCAGCGGCAGCAACGGACCGGAGCTGTTTCGCGTGGCGGACATTCACGAGATGCGGGTTTACGTGCAGGTGCCGCAACAATTGTCCGCCGACATTCGACAGGGGCTCACCGCCAATCTGCATCTGCCGCAATATCCGAACAAGACCTTCACGGCGGCCGTCGCCACCACCTCTAACGCCATCAACATAAACGCGCGCACGCTCTTGGTCGAGCTGCACGCCGCCAATCCGGATGGCCTGCTGCAGCCCGGCGCCTACACACAGGTCGATTTCGAGCTACCGAGCAATCCTAACGTCGTGCGAGTGCCGACCAGCGCGCTGATATTCCGGGAACGCGGGATGGAGGTCGCCGTCATCGGCCCGGACGACAAGATCGAACTCAAGCCGATCACGCTCGGGCGCAATCTCGGCACCGAAGTCGAAGTCGTCAAAGGACTGAGCATGTCGGACCGTCTGGTGAACAGTCCGTCGGATTCGCTTGCCACCGGCGATGTGGTGCGCATCGCCGGCGAGCCGTCCGCAAACAACGCCAAGGCTTCACAACAGAGTAACGAAGATTTGGCGGAACGAGACGCGAAGCCGCATTGACGAGCGGAACGCGGATGACGACCTGAGCGTTAATGCGCGAACTTTGGCGTTAGTTAAAGTCTACCTATGGAGCTGCTCATGTCGAAGTCAGCCATTTCACTGGGGACCGCGGTCGCCGTCATCGTGGCCGCACTCTGCCTACCGGCTGCGGCGGCCGACACGACTGATCAGCCAGCCAAAGCGGCAGTCGTAGTTAAGAAGCATCCAAAGAGGCACGTTTCGCAGGTAGTCCACCCGCAGAAGCCTGCGGCATGGCAACCACGCGGTTGCACTTGGCCGTACACCAATCAGTTTCCACCCTGCCAGAGTACGTGGCCGGCGGGCGATCCGAATTACCACGGGCCTCGCCCCGGACCGACGTTCGACAACTGACGTTCGTGCTCCGACCCGACGGAATACACTAGATACCGGTGCGATCACCAACCGCGCCAGCACTCGTGCGCAATGCCAAAGGCATGTTTGCCTGAAATTCTCCGTACGACAAACATTTCGATGGGCTGTCGCTTAGAAGCGGAAGCGGACGCCGGCCGTCGTCGCAAGATTGGTACGGGCAATATCGCCGTTGGCGATGCCGCCAAACGCCGCCGAGTACATCGTGCCAATGTAGGCATCCCATTTCGGCAGGAACCGCCAGTCGATAAGCACTGAATACGCGTCGTACCACCCAGCGCACCGGGAGTTTGAGGCCGCGATGGCGCAAGCGGTCGCCGAGATGACGAATTGGTCCTGGATGTAATGATAATAGCCGCCCATCACGTCGATATTTCTGGTGACGCCGTATTTGGCACCCGCCCACACGACCTGGAAAATTTCCTTGGTGCAGCCGCCGCCCGATCCGCACCCGGCGTTGAACGCGTTGTTTGCGATCGTCGTGGCGTTGGCGCCTGCCAAACTGCCTGCGGCGTTCGTGGCCAGGTACTGGAAGCCATCAATACGAATCGAACTCTGCGGATCGCTGGGGTTGGCAAACTGGACCCATTCATAGCCAGCGTACAGCGTGAGCGGGATACCGGAGGGTCCGGACGGCGCAGGAGCCGCTTTACCCACGACCGGCG
>CAYWNY010000030.1:0-4073 GCA_964459765.1 uncultured Hyphomicrobiales bacterium
AGGAGACGCGTGATCTTTGCGGATCATGTGCGCATCCCGGGAAGCATGGCCCGAAGCTGAGCGCTGGCTTGATTCAGTTCGCCTGCGCCAGAGCCGCGGTGAAGCGCCGGAAGGCGAGCGGGCTTCAATAAAGCCCGCTGCCGCGTAAGCGGCAATGGCAGGCATGCGCCTTTCGGCGCTTCGCCTTCCTCACGCTGGCGCATGATCTTTTCCGAAAACCGCAACTGCACTTTTCGGGATCATGCGCGGTGCCGGAGGCGAATCTAAAAGAGTCGTGAGCTTGGTCGTGGTGAGCAAAACTCGGACGCAAAGTAGCGTCGCGAGAACGCTGTCGCTCATCCGCCCCCGCGGAGCGGGGGAGGGGGACCACACGAAGTGTGTGGCGGGGGCGTCCAACTCACACCGATGATTCTTTCAGCGAAGGAGCCGGTTGATGGTCGGACGCCCCTTCCACCGCGCTACCGCCATCGCCGTGGCGGCGCCGTCCACGCGTTGCCGCGGTTTGCCGGTTCGTCACGGTCGTCCTGGTGCGCTCGGCGCACCGGGACTTTGTGGCTTTGGTCCCAGACCCATTCGCCGGGCTCGCCGTGAAGCGAAAACGGCGCGTTCGAGCGCCAGGCGCCGTCGGTGCCTTTACGCGCGGTGCGCCGCGCCTCGGCCTTTTGCGCCCTGGTCCGGTAGGGCTTGCGATTGAACATGACAATGCTCCGCCTTGGGCCGCGGAATTGCGGCCAGCCCGACTGCGAATGTCGGGGGGCAGAGCGCGCCTATGGGCTCAGTCATGTGCATCGGCGTCGAGATGATCGAAGGCGCCGGGAAAGTCAACGCGCGGAGGCGGTTTTGCCGGCACGTTGCATAAATTTAAGGTTCGGACGAGGTGGGCTCGCGCAGCGTGCGGAACGTGATCGAGTAGCGAAGGTCGTCCACCGCGGGAATACTGTGCTCCCATTGGTCGCGCGCGGCGCCGCGCATCAGATAGATGGAGCGGCGGGGCAGCTCCATCGACGCTCGCTGCCAACCGTCTCTCGATGCGGCGCCGCGTTTTCGCCGCATCCGGAAGGTGCAGGGCGAGGCGAGCGAGATGCCGATTACGTCGTCGTAGTTGGGCCGGTCGCGGTGCCAGCCGATCGCCGCTCCCGACCGGTATTCGGTGATCAGGGCATGCTGCAGGCGATCCGGCGTCAGCGCCGCAAACGCGGCGGCGCGCTGGCGAACCGGGAGGAGAAAGTGCGGCATCGGCTCGGCGTCCTTCAAGCCGCCGCCGTTGAAGTCGTAGCGGTAGCCGAACGAAACCACGCGGCGCTTGCCGAGAAAGCCGTGAAACTCGAATTCCTTGAACGGCAGATCGGCGAACGACGCGACGAGGCGCGCTTCCTCGGCCGCGTCGATCACGTCCGGCGCGTAGCGGAAGCCGTCGGGCATCGCCGTCGGCGGCGCGTCCGATTGCGGTTCAAAAAGCGCGAGCTGTTGGTGTTTCATATCTGCGCGGTGCAAGCGGTGCAACGCGCAGATAGTGATTTTACGCCGGCACCGCAAATGCCGAGGCTACATGGCAATGTTTGCCGGCTGCAGTTCGCGGGCGCGGGCGAGTGCCGCGCCGAAAGTGCGGGTCTTGCCCTTGGCGATGGCGTTGAAGTGCGCCGGCAGCCGGACCGCTTCGTAAAGCGCGTCGAAGCGCGGGAAGTGATAGAAAAAATCCGCCGCCATGATCACCTTGTTGAATCCGCGTTCGCGGAAATAGCGCGCCAACAGACATTCGCCGGTGCTGGAATAGCAATACTCGGCCAGCGGATCCTGCAGCTCCAGCCAGGCAATGAGGCTTTGCAGCGAAAACGGATCGTTGCGTTGCTGCCATTTCGGATCGAACAGCATTCTGTCTCTCCGCAGACCGGCGACACTGAGTCGGCTATTCGCATCTTAGTTGACGACGTGGGCCGTGGTAATACCGGTGCTTTGAATACGGGCGCTTGCCGCAGCCGGCCGTGGTTTTGCGGGAGCTTCGAAGCTCAACAACGCGCGCAGCCGCCCGCGCCAGGCGATTTCGATGGTGCGATAGCTGATGCCCGCGGCGATCAGGGCGATCGCGAGCATGACCGTGAGCAGTGCGAGCGAGACGCCGACGGAAAGATCGGCCCGCTCGTGCACGCCGAGGCCGTCCAGGACCTGGGTCACGATATAATCGACCAGGCCATGGATCAGATACAGCGAATAGGAAATCTCGCCGAGCCAGAGCAGCGGCGCGGTGTTGATCGCTTGCGCGACCGTGCCGGCATTGCCGAGGGCGGCGAGAATGAGTACCGGGAACAGTGCGACCGAGACAATGTCCGGCGCGCCAAAATGCAGGGAGAGCACCGCGACGGCAAGCGCGCCATAGCCAATCGCGTCGCGCTGGAAGAAAGAGGCGAAAACGCCGTCGTGATAGGCGCGGTAAAGCAGGGTGCCGAGGATGAACTCGGGCAGGCAGCGCATCAGCGCGATCGGGCCGGTCCATTGGTTGAAGTTGCCGCCGGCAAGCGCGGCGAACAGCAAAAGCGCCGCGACGACGCACGAAAAAAGCACGAGCCGCAGCCGCGGACCGGCGCGCCAGACGAAGGGCAGGGCGAACGGAAAGGCCACGTAGGCCATGAACTCAACGCTGATCGACCAGGAGGGAAAATTCCACGACAATTCGGCGGCGTTCAGTCCCTGCAGCATGAAGAGATTGGCGGTGAATGCGCTCAACGAACGGGCGCCGTGGAGCGGAAGGCCGGCGAATGTGCCGGTCGCGGCGTAAGCGAACAGCGCGGTCGCGAGCGCTGTCGCTACGAACAGCAGCAGCATCACAAGATGCAGCGGATAGAGCCGGGCGATGCGGGCGGCGAGAAAGCTCCAATAATGTCGCGGAACGCTTTCGCAAAACGCACGATAATAGACGTGCGTCATCACCAAGCCGCTCAGCATGAAAAACAGATCGACCGCGAGATATCCTTTGCCGATGAGGTGGCTATGGGTGGTGATGTCGAGACGGGGAAAATCAAGGACGCTGTAATGAAACAACACCACCCACAGCGCCGCGAGACCACGCAATGCGGTCAATGACGGAAGCTGGCGAACCGGTGCTGGCGTCCGGGTTGTGAGCGGGCGTGAAGACATGGCTGGCTATGGCGTCGATCAGCATGAGCAAACCTGGACAGCCCGACGACCGGGCGACCTTCCAAAGCACGACGTCGTCGTGCCATGCATTAACGAGTGCAGTGGCTTTGAGTTCCGCAGGCGATGTCAGAGACTTGCGATGCGGGATGTGCTGGCGCGAAAAACGGGCGTCACATATACATTAGCGGGCGCTCAGCGTTCCCGCGTTCAACGTCGCCGGCACGACGTGGACGACTTTATAGCCGCGCGCCTTGAGCTCCTGCAGAAGGGTGGGCAGCACCTGTGCCGTAACAGGCTGCACGTCATGCATCAAAATGATGCCCTGGTGCACGCGATTGAGCCCGGCAAATATTCTCGTCAGCACATTATCCGGCAAGTCGCTGCGCCAGTCCTCGGAGTCGACGTCGATGCCCCACAACATCAAGCCCCGCGCGCGCAGATATTCCTCGATGGCGGGCGACGTCGCCAGATAAGGCGCGCGAAAGAACGGCGCCAACGTTTGCTCGGGGCCGAGCGCAACCGCCGCGGCGGTAATGCCGCCTTGAATTTCCGCTTTCGCGTCGGCGAGATCGAGACTTGGCAAATCGGCGTGGGTCTTGGTGTGCGTGCCGACGGTATGGCCATCGCCGGCGGCACGCTGCACCAGCGCGCCGGCTTGCGCCGCATGTTCACCCATCACAAAGAAATTTGCCTTGACGCATGCGGCCGCCAGCGCATCGAGCACGTTGGGGGTGGTCGCGGGCGAAGGCCCGTCGTCGAACGTCAGGACGACTTCGTGGTCGCGCAGCCCGAGCGTTTGCGCATCGCGCTCGGTGGCGCCGACCTGCGCCAGGATCGCCGGATCGACCGCGATGGTGCGCGCGGTACCGAGCGCTTGCCGGTCGCCGGCGCAGGTTTCGGCGCGAGCAGCCGACGTCGTCAAGGCCATCATCGCCAACATC
>CAYWNY010000030.1:4173-27512 GCA_964459765.1 uncultured Hyphomicrobiales bacterium
TGTGCGCCAGCAGGTAGTCCATGGACAGCCCGACGAGAGTTTACAGCTTGCCGCGCTGGCGAGTGACGCGTTGGCTCGCCGATTGCGGCGCCGACGTACCCGACGACATCCGCGTCGAGCTCATCGGCAATCTGTTCGGCGGTTTGCCGGTGTTTTTCGGCGGCGTGATCAATACCATGAGTGTGGCGATCGCCATCGCCGTGCGCAATCCGACCGCGCCGTTCATCTCCTGGCTGGTCCTCGAAACGTTGGTCTGCGTCGGCCGGCTGGTCGTGCTTCTGATCGCCCGCCATGCCGCACTGCGGCGGCGGCAGACGCCGACGGATCTCTATCTGCTCCTGGCCGTGGCCTGGAGCGTCAGCGTAGGCTACGGCGTGTTCGTCAGCATGGCGATCGGCGACTGGGTGGCGGCAACGCTGGCGTGCTTGTCGGCCGCCGCGATGGTCGGCGGCATTTGTTTCCGTAATTTCAGCGCGCCGCGCCTTGCCGCCGCTATGATCGTCGCCAGCATGGGCGCCTGCATTCCCGGCGCGCTCATTGCCGGCCAGCCGCTGCTTTACGTCGTCTTCCTGCAAGCGCCGCTTTATCTCGCCGCCATGGGCGCCGCAGCCTTCAGGCTCAACAAGATGCTGGTCGCGACCATGCGGGCGGAGCGCGAGAACAGTCACCGCGCCAAGCACGATGCGCTCACCGGCTTGGCGAACCGCCGCGGCTTGATTGAGGCGGTGGAGACAAGGCTGGTGGCGGGAACGGCGAGCGAAACCCGCCTGGCGCTGTTGTTCCTCGATCTCGATAATTTCAAAAACGTCAACGACACCTTCGGCCATGCTTTCGGCGATCGGCTGCTCAGACTGGTGGCCGAACGGCTCAAACGCGAATTAGCGGCCGACGAGGTTGCCGCGCGTATCGGCGGCGACGAGTTCGTGGTCGTTATCGACGCGGCCACGCAGGCAGCGGCGATCGCGATGGGGCAGCGGCTGATTGGCGCCGTCGCCCGCACTTACTCGCTGGGCGAAGGGGTCACCGCCGCGGTCGGCGTCAGCATCGGCATCGCGGTGGCGCCGGAGCATGGCGACGATCCTGAGGATTTGCTGGCGATTGCCGATGCAGCGCTTTACGAGGCCAAATCCGGCGGCAAATCTCGGTGCTGCATGGCCTCGCCCATGACCAATCTCGCCGCATTGCGCCGCCTGCAGGCCGGCATCGCCAAACCGGCCGCAGACAGCGCGGCTGCCTGAAGGCCATCCCGTCAGCAAGCGTCGGGAGCGCTAGAATCCGTGGCGAAAGCTAAGCCTGCAGCCGCGTATGCCGTCCCGCGGTCCGCTCGACGGCGTTGGCGAGATATTCCGGCGACTGCGCGCCGGTAACGATCACGCCGCCGCCGATGATGAAGCACGGCACGCCATCGATGCCGGCTTCCTTGGCCGCGTTGGCCTCGCCTTCGATGCGGTCAATGTCGGCGTCGCTGGCGAGCAGCCGCCGCACCAGGTCGGCGTCCATATCGCAGTCGGCGGCGGCCTGGATCAGCGTCTTCGGGTCGGTCAGGTCGGCGCCCTCGGAAAAATAGAGCTCCATCAGCCGCTGTTTCATCTGCCCGGGGTCGGTGGCGCTGCGCGACCATAAAATAAGGCGGTGGCAATCGATGGTGTTGGGTTGCCGGCCGATGGCGTCGGTGGCGTACAGCAATCCTTCCATTGCCGCGGCCGCCGCGACGCGTTCGGCGATCACATTGTAACGCTCCGCGGAGCCGAACTTGGTCTCGAGATAGGTTTGCCGGTCGATGCCTTCGCGCGGAATCCACGGATTGAGGAAATACGGCCGCCAATTGATCTCGACTGGAATGTCGGGAATGAGGGTGAGCGCGGTTTCGAGACGGCGCTTGCCGATAAAGCACCAGGGACACACCACGTCGGACACGACATCGATGTGAAGTGGATCGGGTTGGTCGGACGTAACGCTCATAAACGGGCTTTCGATTCGGCGATTGGGCCAATACTAGCGCAAATATTTACCGGCGGGATTTGGATCTCGCTTCGTGCCGTCGCAGCGCTGATATGGTGCGCAGTCTAGCCCGCGGCAACGCCGCCCACGACCCGCGCGATCAGCGACTCGACGTTGTCGGCGGGCTTAAGCGTGGCCAAAGTCACCGCCGTCTCGATCCCGCTCTTCTTGAGGTCCGGCGCGATCATGGTGTGTTTTAGGACGGCGGCGATGCGCCGCGCGATCACGTGCGCGGCGCGAAGATCGGTTTCGGTGAACACCGCAAAGATCGAATCGTCGGCCTCGCGACAGGCAAAATCCACTTGCCGCATCAGTCGGCCCAGGAGCCGTGCCGCGTCGAGGCTGGTACGGCGATCGCCGCGCTCGAAGGAAAATCGGGCGATCGACAGTGCCACGCCGCGCTTTTCCGCATCATCGACGGCGCGGTTGAGATCGCGCCAGAACGCCGCGTGGGCAAGGAGTCCGGTGTTGGGGTCGACCATGCCTTTGGCATCGAGCGATTTAAGCATCCGCTTAAGCCGCTGCCCGAAAGCGCGCAACCGCACGAACGGCAGAAAGCGTGCGACCAGGCGGTCCGGCCCTTCGGTGACCCAATCGAGATTGGGCAACTGCGGAAAAAACTCTTCGACGACGCCGCAGTGGGCGCCAAGTACGGCGACCGGCAGGTCGCGGAAGCGCACATCCTCGGCGATGACCGTTAACAGCGCCTCGACGACGCGCGGCCCAAAGCCTTCGCCGATCACCACGCCGTCGATGTCACGCGCGTTGAGCGCGCGCGCCGCGCTCTCGACGCTCAGCGCGCCGACCAGGCCGACGCGTTCGCCGACCGCGACCGAGAGCTGCGGATAGGACCGGCCGCGGCCGGCGACCAGCACGGTGGCTTCTTCCAGCGGGTCGCTGTCCGGCAAGGCCGGTACGGCCTCGCCATGGGAAGACAAGAGCTCCATTCGCCGCAGCACCGTGCCGTGGAGCGTGCGGATGCGCAGCGCCGCGCTTAAGCGGCGCACGATGCGCTCGGGCGACATGGAAGCTGAAACGGCGAACGCATCGGCAAGCGGCGGAGCAGCGTCGTCGCGCATGCGCGCAATGACTGGCGTGAAGGCACCGATGGCTGCGGCAAGCCGCGCATCCAGCGCGCGGACAAAATCCTCGCCCCGCTCGCGATCGGCACAAGTTTCGGCCAAGATGACGGCTTCCGGCTCGACCGAGGCCATTGCGGCGGCGGCGTCCGCCCAGCTCGTTTCGATGATCGGGAAGGCGCCGGCCCTGCGCAACGCGTCGACCACATCCGGCACCTGGTTATCGGCAACAACGACAAACGGACCTTGCAATGCCATGGTGCGACGCGACTTTCGATGCGGGCCGCAAGCATGCCAAAGTGCTCTTAACGTCCCGTCAATGGCTGCGCTGACTTGAAAGCCCTAGGCAGCGCTTTCGGCGTTTGGCTCGCTGCTGCGATCGCGAAAGGCCGCGGCAACAAGGGGATTGACGCCCACAGCGCTCAACGCCGCCTGCATGGTGGCGCGGTCGGCGGTATTGCCGATCAGCCGTTGTCCGATCAGTGGATCGGGCAATGCCGCCAAGGTTGCGGCTGGGTCGACGCGGCGGATGATTTCCGTAAGGTCGTGCAGCGGAAACCGATAACCGCCGACGCTGACAAGTTCGGCGGGCGGGCCGGTGACGATCAGCCCCTTGCCGGTTGAATCACCGCGGCAGGTAAAGCGGGTATCGACAAATCCTCCGGGCCCGATGGTGAAATGGGGCAAGCCGGAGCGCTCGATGCCCGGGGGGAAGACATGATGCGGCACCATCGGTCCCCGGGCGGCAAGCGTGTCTGCGTCGGTGCGGGTGAGTTCGGCGACCACGACGCCGCTTGCGCTTGCGCGCGGCGCGATGACCGCTCCCAACGGCAGGGGATTGGGTTTGCCGCTGCCGCTTCGACACGCGGCGACGAGGACAGCTTCGCCGAAGACCGGCACATCGACGAGCGACACCTCCGGCTCGCGCCAGGCATCGCTCACGGCCAAAAGCTGCGGCGAGCGCCAAGCGGCGATAACACAGGCCGGGCTGTCCATGGCGAAGCCGCCCGTTGCCGCGAGACGCAGAGCAACCGGCCCGGGCAAGACTAGCGTTCCACCGCGCTCCTCTCGGCTTTGCCGCGCCAGCACTGCCGCGTCGAAGGGGTGATGTAGCACCAGCGTGCCGCCGCACAGCAGCCACGGCAAAAGTGTGAGGCAGAGGCCGGCAAAAGACGCCGGCGCAATCGTAGACAGGATGCCGGCATCTTGCGCCAACCGGCTTTCCAACAGCACCGCAAGGCCGCCGGCCAGGAACTCCGCATGATTGCGCGCGACCGGCACTAGCCCGCCTTCGGTGGTGTCAAAGGTGATCGCCGCCAAATGCGCACTGGCGTTGTTTGCCCGCTCGCGATCGAGTGGCGGGATGGCATCGAGCTTCCGGTCCTCGAACAGTTCGTCAAAGGCGACGATGCCGTCGGGCAGGTGCGCGCCAAAGCCACACACATACCGGATGGAAAAAACGTCCGCCGCGATCGTCAGCGCCAATTGGCCGTGGTTGAAACCGCCGACGCGGCCGCGGGTAATCAGCGCCTTGGCGCCGATGCGCGCCAACGCGGCGACCGCGTCGGCACGGCGCGACAAAAGCGGCAGTGGCGCCGCGATCAAGCCCGCTCGCAACACGCCGAGCAAGGTGAGTATATTTTCGACGGTGTTGGGCAATTGAATGCCGACGACGGAATCGGTGGGTAACCCCATCTGCCGCAACCGCGCGGCTATGGCGCCGACCATTCGCTCCGCTTGCGCATAATTTAGACGGCGCGGCTCGCCATCCGTGAATGCGGTGCGGTTGTCGGCGTCGATGAGTGCGGTGGCGTCGGGACGCCGCTGCGCGTGGCGGTGAAAAATTTCGTCGATGGTGACGCGCTGCTGGTTCGGTCCCGAAGCGGCGGTGGGCGCTGAACGGCCGAGGATCATTGCAGCATCGGCTCCGGCTGGTGCCACCAGGTTTCCGGCAAGTAGCCGTAAAGCGAGGTGCGGGACGGATGAGCAATATAATCGCGGCGCGCCACCCATTGCTCGGGAAGATAAAAGAGCGGCACGGTGTAGGAGCCGGAGATCAACAGGCGATCGAGCGCGCGCACCGCCGCGACAAAATCCGGACGGTCGCGCGCGGCCAGCATGGCTGCGATCATGGCGTCGATGGCCGGGCTGCGCACGCCCATGTAGTTGCGCGAGCCCGGCTGGTCGGCGGCGGCCGAACCCCAATAGACGCTCTGCTCGTTGCCGGGCGACAGCGACTGTTCCCAGCGGCATTGGATCATGTCGAAATCGAACGATAGGCGGCGCTGATCGTATTGCACGGCATCGAGCAGGCGAACCTGTGCAGATATGCCGGCGCGGGCGAGACTGCTGGCGTAGGCGAGCGCCACGCGCTCATCGTCGCGGTTGACGACCATGATCTCGAAACTGAACGGCCGCCCGCTGGCGCGTTCGCGCAAGGTCGTGCCGTTAAGTTCGTAGCCGGCGGCGGTTAGAAGCGTGAGCGCGTCGTGCAGATTCCGGCGATCGCGGCCGGAGCCGTCGCTGGTCGCCGGCGCCCATGTGCCATCCATGACGTCGCCGCCCACCGCGCCGGGAAACGCGGCGAGTAGCGCGCGTTCGCGCGCGTCGGCGGGGCGGCGGTAGGCAGACAACTCCGAGCCGTCAAAGAAGCCCGCGCTACGCCGATAAAGATCGAAAAAGAAGTTGTGATTGATCCACTGCGCATCGAACAAGAGCGACAGCGCCTGTCGCACGCGGATGTCGCCAAAGATCGGCCGGCGCGTGTTGAAGACGAAATTCGAGCTGAGCTTGGGCAGTCCGTTGGCGAAGGCTTCCTTGACGATACGCCCGTCGCGTGCCGCTGGAAAGTCGTAGCCGCTTTGCCAGCGGCTCGGATCGTTCTCGGCACGCACATCGTAGAGGCCGCTCTTGAACGCTTCGAAATAGGTGTTGGCGTCGCGGTAATAATCAAAGCGCAGCTCGGCGAAGTTCCACAAGCCGCGGTTGATCGGCAACTTGCGACCCCAGTAATTGGGGTCGCGCTTGAGCGTGACGCTTTTCCCCGGATCGATGTCGGCGACGAAGTAAGGACCGCTGCCGATCGGTTTGGCGAAAGTTGTCTCTTCGAAGGTGGCGACGTCGATCGCATGCTTGGGCAAAACCGGCATCAATCCGATGATGAGCGGCAATTCACGGTCGTTGCCGGCGCCAAGGTCGAAGCGAACGGTGCGCGCATCAAGCGCTTCGGCACGAGCCACCTTGGAATAATAGGTGCGATGATTGGGGCGGCCGTGATCGCGCAGCAGCTGCCAGGAGAAAATCACGTCGGCTGCGGTGACCGGCACGCCATCGGAAAAATGCGCGCCGGGATCCAGCGTGAAGGTGACATAGCTGCGCGCATCGTCGGTCTCGATGGTGCGGGCGAGCAAACCGTAGAGTGTGAATGGTTCGTCGTAACCGCGCGCCATCAGGCTTTCGATCACATAGCCGCGGGTCGCCTGCACCGCGAGGCCCTTGACGATCAGCGGATTGAGGCTGTCGAAGGTTCCGAGCACGCCTTGCACCAGCCGGCCGCCTTGCGGGGCATCTTGGTTGGCGTAGGGCATGACGGCAAAATCGTCGGCCATTGCCGGGACGCCGTGCATGGCAATCGCATGCGCGGTCTCCGCCGCGGAGATGGTAGCGCAGGCGCAGGCCACAACTGCCCCGCACAACGCCACGCGCAGTGCCGACGCGGCCGTGGCAAGCGGGGTTGCGGAAGCTTCGGGCATGGTCGCTTAAGCAGTGCGGTCGGCGTCTGATTCGGGTGGATCGGCGTGCAATGTAACAGAATAGCCGCAGGTCCTTTATCTCACCGCCAAAGTAAGCTATCCGATGGCCCGTCGCCGGATCGCAGTGTCACGCTGTCGCCGCAATCTGGTCGAATGACCGTTCGGGGGCCCGGCGCACAAATGGCGCGCAGGCGGACGCCGGAAAGCACTGCAAGGCAAATACTCCTGCTCAGGTCGAACAGCATCGATTTGCTACGGCAGCACAACGAGGGACTGCAACTCATGACCTTTTGTACCGCGTCGGCCGCACCAGGACCGGCGAGCCGGACTTCCGCAAAGACGGCCGCCACAGTGGCGGCGAGGGCGTTCGCGATGTGCACAGCTTTTGCCGTTGCGGTTTCGCTGGCTGCCGGCTCGCAGGCATTCGCGCAGCAGTCCGACACAGCCACACCTGCGCCAGCCGATAAGCCCAAACCAGCTAAGAAGCCCAAAACCAAGCCGGGTACGGAGGCGCAACAGGCAGTCCCTCAGGCGCAGCAACCAGCGCCGGCGCCAGGTCAACAGCCAGCACCGGGTCAACAGCCAGGAACCGCCCAACAAGGTCAGGCTGCCGGCGGCGATCAGCAAGTGCAGCTGATTTTCTCGCCATGGACCAAATTCTGCCTGAAGGGTCAGCCCGGCCAGCCGGTCGACCCCAACGCCAAAGAAGTCTGCTTCACCGGCAAGGATGCGCGCGTCGAAAGCGGCCAGCCGGTGGTGGCGGCGGTGCTGATTGAGCCACAGGGCATGGACAAGAAACTTCTGCGTGTCACGCTGCCGCTTGGCATGCAGCTGGCGCACGGTACCCGATTGATCGTCGACCAAAATCAACCGATGACCGCGCCTTACGTTATTTGCTTCACCAATGGCTGCATGGCCGATTACGAAGCGAATGCTGAACTTATCGGCAAAATGAAGAAGGCGCAGGGGCTCGTCATCCAGGCGATCAACGCGACCGGGCAGCCGATCAGCGTCGTTATGCCGCTCAACGATTTTGCCAAGGCTTATGACGGGCCGCCGACGGATCCGAAGGTTTTCGAAGAGCAGCAAAAGAAGCTGCAGGACGAATTACAGCGTCGTGCCGACGAAGCGCGCAAGAAGCTGGAAAACCAGGGCTCGCCGTCTTCGTCCGCGACGCCGCCGAACAACGGCAAGACGCAATAGGACTGACCGCTCGACGTCGTCAATGCGTAGTTGATTGGCGCGGCCGGTAGCCGCCGTTGCCGTCGTGGATGAAGACTTCCGCGACTTGGGGATGGCGAACCGGCTCGCCGCTTTCGTCCGGCAGCAGATTCTGCTCGGACACATACGCGATGTATTCGGTCTCGTCGTTCTCCGCGAACAGATGATAGAAGGGCTGGTCCTTGTGCGGCCGCACTTCGGCGGGAATCGACTCGTACCATTCTTCGGTGTTGCTGAAGATCGGGTCGATGTCGAACACCACGCCGCGGAACGGAAACAGCCGGTGCCGCACCACCTGGCCGATCTGAAATTTGGCCTCGCGAATTTTATCGATGACTACGGGCATGCGGCGACCCTCGCAGCGCCAGCCGGCGCCAATCCGTGCAAAGCCAAGATTGTGGCGCGTCGCTGACGGAAACCTGAACAATCATTCATAGCACGCGATATTCATAGGGCGATTCACGGCGCGGTTCAAAGTCCGTACCGAGTCGCCATTGCGGGATCTTTGGCGGCAACAAGGCGGGCAAGATCGACCAGGACTTTCGCCTGCTTCCAGGTGGCATCGTCCTGCATCTTGCCGTCGATCATGACCGCGCCGGTCCCGTCGGGCATGGCGGCGACGATCTTCTGCGCGAACGCGACTTCGGCCGGGTCGGGCGAGAACACACGCTTGGCGATCGGCACCTGGTTTGGGTGCAGCGTCCAGGCGCCGACGCAGCCCAAGAGAAAGCTGTTGCGGAACTGCACCTCGCACGCCGCGGTGTCGGCGATATCGCCGAACGGTCCGTAGAACGGCTTGATGCCGACGGCGGCGCAGGCATCGACCATCTTCGCGGTCGTGTAATGCCACAGATCCTGCTGGTAGATCGGGCGCGGCGCGTTGGGCGCGCCGGATATGGGGTCGGCCATGACTTTGTATTCGGGATGGCCGCCGCCGACGCGCGTCGTTTTCATGGCCCGCGAGGCGGCAAGATCGGCAGGACCTAAACTGATGCCGTGCATGCGCGGCGAAGCAGTCGCAATTGCCGCGACATTGTCGACGCCTTCGGCGGTTTCGAGAATGGCGTGGATGAGAATGGGTTTGCTCACGGCGTGCTTGGCTTCGAGTTGCGCAAGCAACTGGTCGAGGTAGTGGATGTCCCAGGGTCCCTCGACCTTCGGCAGCATGATGACGTCGAGCTTGCCTCCGACCGCGGCGACGATGTCGCAAATGTCGTCGAGGACCCACGGCGAATTGAGCGCATTGACGCGGGTCCACAATCCGGTCGCGCCGAAATCGTTCGCTTTGGCCATGGCAATGAAGCCGGCGCGCGCCGCCTCTTTGGAGTCGGCGGGAATGGCGTCTTCGAGATTGCCCAGCACCACGTCGACCTGATGGATCAACTCCGAGACGCGCGCGCGCATCTTCTCGATGTGCGGCGGCACGAAATGAATCATGCGCTCGAGCCGGATAGGCAAATCGCGCGGCGGGGCCGGCGCCCCGATCGCCAGCGGTTTGAAAAAATTGCGCGGCAGCTTCATGCAATCGTCCCAAAATCGGTCTTCAGTCAGCTAAATTTTCATGCAGCCCAACCGTAGGATGAACGACGGCACCGCGCCAAGCCGTTTTTCCGGGCATGCGCGCCTATCGGCAATGCCAAGAGCAATGCCGAGGCCACGCCCAAGAGCGTCGCGGCAGGGAGAGCGGAAGTTTACACCAACTCGCCGCGCATCAGGCGCGGTTGAGAGACGGCCGGTAGTACGCCTTCGCGCATCAGTGCACGCCGTAGTGGTCCAAGCCGCTCAACGAGGAAAAGCGACAGCCCGCGCACGGCTTGCACGGGGAGAAAATCGAGCAGCAGACTGCGGTTGAGAAGGTCGATCGCAATCTTACGGCTGGTCACGTCGGCGCGCCGGGCCGCGTCGTAACGGCCAAGCACGGCCGCCGAACCGGCATCGCTGCCATGACGCCGGGCATCGGCGACGATTTCCGCAAGCGTCGCCGCATCGCGCAGCCCGAGGTTCAATCCCTGCGCGCCGATCGGCGGCACGACGTGCGCAGCCTCGCCGACCAGCGCGATGCGGCGTTGTGCGAAGGAGCGCGCGGTTTCGACCGCGAGCGGAAACAATCCACGCCCCGGCTCGACGCGCATCGAACCGAGGAGCGAATGGGCGCGGCGCTCAAGCTCGGTCGAGAGTGCGTCGTCGTCGAGAGCAAATAGCTCCGCGGCTCGCGGCGGATCGACGACGCAAACCAGGCTCGAGCGGCGGCCGGGCAGGGGGACGAGCGTGAACGGACCGCTTTCGGTGTGGAATTCCGTTGTCGTGTCGTGATGCGGACGCGCATGCGCAAGGTTGAGCGTCAATGCGGTCTGCGGGTAGGTGCGCCGATCGGCGACAATCCCGGCGGCTGCCCGGCTCAGCGAATGCGCACCGTCAGCGCCGACGACAAGCTTTGCCCGCACGGCGCCGTCGGCGAGCCTGACGTTGACACCAGTCGGGTCGTCCTCGACCGCAATGGCAGTAGCTGCCACGCGCGGTATCTTCATCTGCGCCGCCGTTTCATTAAGGGCAGCAGTCAAATGACGGTTCTCGATGTTGTAACCGAATACGTCGAGGCCAATCTCGGCCGCGCTAAAAGCGACCTCGGGCGCCCGCAACAGCCGGTTGGTATCATCGATGAGACGGATCGTCTGGAGCGGCGCTGCGTCGCCGCGGCACCTCTCCCAGACGCCAAGCGTGGCCAGTGCGGTCACCGAGTTCGAAAGCAACGCGGTGGTGCGGTGGTCGTCTTCGGGAATTGGAGCGATGAGAACAACATCAACGCCGGCGGTCGCAAGCGCGATAGCGCTGACCAGTCCTGCCGGTCCGCCGCCGACAACAACGACCTCGGCTGCTTTGCTGTCGTTCGCGCCGTCCACGTTCGCGATCCGATCACCACGAGAATCTGTAATTGACACCGGCGCGCAGCAGGTTTTCAGTCAACGCCACCGCGGCGCCGGCGGCAGTGCCGCAATTCGCAATCGTTGTGCACGACGATGCGTTTCCGAAAGAGGCATACAGGTATTCGGCCTTAGCCGACCAATTGTCGGTCAACGCATATTCGAGCCCGGCGCCGGCGACCCAGCCGGCCCTGAGCGCGCTTTGGAAGGTTGCCGGCGGATTGAGACCGGCCGAGATGTTGCCGAACGCCGCGCCTCCTGTCACGTAAGGCAGCATGCGGTCGTACTGATAGCCCACGCGCAGGCGAGCCGTACCGAGAAAATTATTTTTCGTTTCGCAGGCCGCGACCGCGCCGGCCGTATTGAAGGCGCAATTGCCGACACTGCCGTCGAGGCCCGCCCAGTCCGCATCGCCCTCGAAACCAACGAGCACTTCGCTGATCGCAAGATTGAAGCCGAGCGTGCCGCCAACCAAAGCGCCGTTCGGACTGAAGACATTGGTCGGTGTCCCGTTCAGGCTCCACTGGCTGCTGCCGAAACCGTATCCGCCGTTGACCCCCAAATAGAAGCCGTTCCAGGTTTTGCTCGGCGACGCGGGGCTGTAAATCGGCGGTGGTACTGGCGCTGACTGCAAGGGGGGCGGAAAATCGGCTGCAAGCGGCCGGCCGATGCCGACGAGCGACGCGAGGACTAACGCAACAACGGCTTGCTTCATCTGACGCTTAACGGGCTACGGATTTTAGCTCGAAAGCGAACCTACCGCATGAATTGCTAAAATACTATGCGATGTGATTTTGCAGTTCGGCGGGCAGGCGAAAAATATTAAAACGTCTAAAGTGATTTCATGGAACCGCAATTGCCGAAAGTGCACACGCGACCGCTTCGTGCGGCGGCCTTCGCGGTTCACATTTTCACCGCCTGCGGGGCTGCCTGTGCGTTGCTCGCATTGCTCGCGGCGGTGAGCGCCGACTGGACGCACATGTTCGGGTGGCTCGGTGTTGCGGTGGTCATCGATGCGGTCGACGGCACCTTCGCGCGGCGTTTGCGGGTCGCCGAGCTGTTGCCGCGTTGGTCGGGCGACGTGCTCGATTTTGTTGTCGATTTTGCCACTTACGTGTTCGTACCGGCTTACGCCATGACCACCGGCGGCGCGCTACCGACGGCGCTGGCGCTTCCCCTCGGCGTTCTAATCACCGTGACCGGAGCGCTCTATTTCGCCGACCGGCGGATGAAGACCGCTGACAGCTATTTTCGTGGTTTTCCTGCGTTGTGGAACGTGGTCGCGTTTTATCTGTTTTTACTCAAACCGCCGCCCATCCTCGCTGCGATTGCGATCGTCGTGCTCGCGGCGGCGACGTTTGCTCCAATACATTTCGTGCATCCAGTCCGAGTGCCCCGCTGGCGGCTGGCGAACCTGGCATTGCTGGCGCTGTGGGCCGGTCTCGCTCTGGTGGCGCTTGCGCAAAACCTGGCTCCGCCCGGTTGGATTTCAGCGTTGCTCGTGGGGATTGCCGTCTATTTCGTAATCATCGGTCTTTTGCGCGGCGGCAACTGATCACGCGATGGGTCTCTTGCGCCGTTGCGACGACTACCTATGATCGCCCGCCCGCGCCGAGGATTTTGACAGGAGTGGATCATGGTTGGTGCAGTACGCGTCCATAAAGTCGGCGGCCCGGAGGTGCTGACATACGAAGAGATCGACGTACCGGCTCCGGCCCAAGGCCAGGTTCGCGTCAAAGAGCACGCCATCGGAGTCAATTTTGTCGACACGTATTTCCGGTCAGGGCTGTATCCCGCGCCTGGCGGCTTGCCGTTCATCGCCGGCGCCGAAGCGGCGGGCGAAGTCGTTGACGTCGGTCCGGGCGTCAGCGAGTTCAAACGCGGCGATCGCGTCGCCTATGTGCAGGGACCGGGCTGTTACGTCCAAGAGCGCAACGTGCCCGCCGACCGCGTCGTCAAGCTGCCGGACAACATCAGCTACGAACAGGCTGCCGCGATGATGCTCAAGGGCCTGACCGTTGAGTATCTCGTTCGTCGAACCTTCAGGGTCGAGAAAGGGATGAATGTGTTGATGCACGCCGCCGCCGGCGGCGTCGGCCTGATGCTGTGCCAGTGGGCCAACCATCTCGGCGCCAATGTCATTGGGACGGTCGGCTCCAAGGACAAAGCCGAGCTTGCCCGTGCCAATGGTTGCCATCACACCATTCTCTACCGTGATGAGGATTTTGTCGCCCGCGTCAAAGAGATTACCGGCGGCAAATTGTGCGACGTTGTCTATGACGGCATTGGCAAGGCGACGTTCCCTGGTTCGCTCGACTGCATCCGGCCGCTCGGCATGTTTGTGAGCTTCGGCAGTGCCTCCGGCCCGATCGCGGCCTTCGACATCAACCTGCTGCAGTTCAAGGGCTCGCTGTTTGCGACGCGCCCGACGCTCGGGACCTACGCGGCAAAGCGCGAAGACCTGCTGTCAATGGCAAACGAGCTGTTCGCGGTGGTGGGCAGCGGTGCGGTGAAGATTTCCATCAGCAAGAAATATCCACTCCGCGAGGCGGCGCAGGCGCATCGCGATCTGGAAGGCCGCGCCACGACCGGCTCGCTCATTCTGGTGCCATAAATATTTAAAATTTAAGCGGGAGCGCATGAAGGCTTGGGGTTATTTGGCGACGCTCGGCTGGGCATTTCTCGCCTTCGTCGTCGGCCAATTTGCGGCGCTCGCCGTGCTGCTGTGGCTGCGGCTGGGCGATGTCAACACGATGCTGACGACGCCGTTCGACGGCAAATTGGTCACGCTTTTCATCCTGATTTCCAATCCGATCAGCATCGCCGTTATCGCGCTCGCGGTGCGGGTCGCGCGTGCTCCGCAGGCGCAGTATTTGGCGCTGGTGCGACCGCCGCTGCGTTATCTGGTGATCGGGCTTACCAGTCTTGTCGGCCTGATCGTGCTTGGCGACGCGCTGCTCTATTTCGGCGGTTACCCGCTGGTCACGCCCTTCCAATTGCAAAGCTACCAGACGGCCGCCGCGGAAGGATGGCTCGCGGCATTTTGGTTCGGCGCCATCGTCGTGGCGCCGGCGGGCGAAGAGGTGCTGTTCCGCGGATTTCTGTTCCGCGGCTGGGCTCGATCCGAGCGCGCGACTTGGCCGGCGATCATTGCCATCTCGCTGTTATGGGCGGCGTTGCATGTCCAATACGATTGGACCGGCATTGTGCAGATTTTCATTATCGGGCTGTTTCTCGGCTGGATGCGCGCGAAGAGCGGCTCGACGCTACTGACCTTCTTGCTGCACGGCCTGTTCAACCTGGAAGGCACGCTGGAAACCGTGCTGCAGCTCCACTTCTTTCCGTGAGTAGTGGTCCGATTCTAACATTCGCATCCCGGTTGGGCAGGCTCTTTTGCGAATGTTAGAATCAAAGGACCACTAGCAAGTATCAGTACTAATGGAGCTTTTGAATTTGACATTCGCTTCACGAGTTTGCGGCCAAGTGGGTAGCGAATGTCAAATCCGCGCCACTAGGCGGCCGGTTGGCGCGGCAGGCCCATGACCGGCGTGGTGAAGTGCCTGATCGAAGCGACCACGTCGTCGAGCGGCACTTTGCTACCCGGGGTTTCGCAGACAATCGTCGCCAACAAATTCATGTCGCGCCGGAACAGCGAGTCGAGCGCGGTCAGTGTATGGGTGAGCGTACCGCGGTACGTGCCGGATACCAGGATCAGGGGCAATCGCAGCGCCATCATGACGTCGAGGATTGTGCGCCGCTCGTCCAGTGGCACCATGATGCCGCCGACACCTTCGATCAGAAGAATGTCGCGCCTTCCGTTGATCGCGGCTTGGCAATAGGCGATGACGGCGTCGACATCGATGCTGCGGCCTTCGAACTGTGCCGCCAGATCGGGCGCCAGCGCTGGGCGAAAGCGCCAGGGCGAGGTGCGTTCGATCGATTCAGGCGAAAACGGCAGACCCAGGGCGGCGATCAGGGTGCCGGGATCGCTGGCGGCGGCTTGCGCCGGATCGTATCCGGTGACGACGGGCAGCAGCGCATCGACCGTATGGCCGATTTGCCGGAGGTGGCGAACGAGCGAGGCAGTGACGAAGGTTTTTCCAACGTCCGGTCCGGTCGCGGTGATAAAGATCGCGGTCACGATTCGGCGCCTCGGCGGCATGAAAGCGCCGAACCGCAGATAATGCCAGCAAAAACAATGGGTCGGCGCGGCCTTCGCCGGTATTAGTAGCCGACTACCGTGCCGTAAAGGTCGTAAGCCTCAGCGCGCTCGATCTTTACGGTCGCGATCTCGCCGACGCGCAGCGGCCGCCGGGATTGGACGTGGACGGTACCGTCAATCTGCGGCGCGTCGCCTTTGCTTCGCCCCTTGGCAAGCCCTGAACTTGCGCCGCCTGCGGCGATCTCATCGATGATCACGCGCTCGCGGTTGCCGACCTTGCGTTTAAGCCGCTTTGCCGAGATCTGCTGTTGCAGCTGCATCAGGCGGTGCCAGCGTTCGTCCTTGACGGCAACAGGCACCGGCGCCGCGAGATCGTTCGCGGCAGCGCCCGCGACCGGCTCGTAGCGGAAGCAACCGACGCGATCGAGCTCCGCCTCTTTCAGCCACTCAAGCAACAGCGAAAAATCCGCCTCGGTTTCGCCGGGAAAGCCGACGATAAAGGTCGAGCGAAGGGTTAGTCCCGGGCAGGCGGCGCGCCATTTTCGGATGCGGGAGAGCGTTTCCTCCTGTGCAGCGGGCCGACGCATGCGTTTTAGCACTGCTGGACTGGCGTGCTGGAATGGCACGTCGAGATACGGCAACACTTTGCCGTCCGCCATCAGCGCAATGACATCGTCCACATGCGGGTAGGGGTAAACATAATGGAGCCGCACCCACACGCCGAATTCGCCGAGAGCGCGAGCGAGATCGAGAAATTTTGCCCGTATCTCGCGGCCCTGCCACGTGCTCGTGGCGTATTTGATGTCGACGCCATAGGCGGATGTGTCCTGCGATATGACAAGCAATTCCTTGACGCCGGCCGCAACCAGCCGCCCGGCCTCGCGTAGCACGTCGGCGGCCGGCCGCGAGACCAGATCGCCGCGCAAGTGCGGAATGATGCAGAAGGTACAACGATTGTTACAACCCTCTGATATCTTTAAGTAAGCGTAATGCCGCGGCGTGAGTTTAATGCCCTGCGGCGGAATCAGGTCGGCGAAGCGGTCGGGCCGCGGTGGGACCGCCCGATGCACGGCCTCGAGCACGCTTTCGTATTGCTGCGGGCCGGTGATGGCCAGGACATTCGGATGCGCGGCGGTGATCTTTTCCGGTTCCGCGCCCATGCACCCGGTGACGACGACTTTGCCGTTTTCGTTGAGCGCGGCGCCGATGGCGGCAAGCGATTCCGCCTGCGCGCTGTCGAGAAAGCCGCAGGTGTTGACGATGGCGAGGTCGGCGTCGGCATGGTCGCGGCTCAGTTCGTAGCCCTCCGCCCGCAGGCGCGTGATGATACGCTCGGAATCGACCAGCGCCTTGGGGCAGCCAAGCGAAACAAAGGAAATGCGGGGAGGGCGGTTCATATCGACTGCTAGCTGGCGCGGCTAGCCGCCGAATTCAAGGCGCCAAAAAGGTCAAAGCGCGCCGAGGATTATCCGCCGCGCGCTTTGGTGGTGTTCGGAAACGCAGATGTAGCGGCCGCGGATGGGCGGTCAGCAGTGCTGTTGCGCGCAACCGCCCATTTTTTCGTTGCAATAGAACGGCAGCAGCACCGTTTGATTGCTTATGCACCCATAGACCTTGCACCAGCCATTGGCATCGCAGGACGACGTGATGGTGCAGCGGAGCCGCGGCATGGCGCAGGCATTCGGCATTTTTTCCATTTTGGCCAATGCCGGCGACAGCGTCGCCGCAGCCAGCAAGCCGGCCAGCATGACTTTGGTGATCGATTTGGTGAGCATGGCAGTCCCCCGTGTTGGACGACGGGAATGTTTCATAAACAAGGAGTTAGCACAAGAAGTCCCGACCTGTGCGATAGTTGGCTGCAAGTGGAACTTACTTGTGCGTGAGCATGAGGCTGCCGAACCCGCCGCTCCTTCTGGTGACCGACCGACGCCAATCGCGCCGTCCGCTTGGCAACATTGTTGCCGTGGCGCTCGCGGCCGGTTGCCGCTGGATCAGCTTGCGCGAAAAAGACTTACCGCCCGACGAGCAAATTTTGTTGGCGCGAGCGCTCCTGCCTTTGGCCCATGACAAAGGCGCAAAGCTTTTGCTGCATGGTGAGGCGAAGCTTGCGCACCACGCCGGTGTCGATGGCGTGCATCTACCCTCGGGCAGCGATGTTGCCGCGGCTCGATCGCTGATCGGTCGGGACAAGATCTTGGGCGTGTCGATTCACACCGTCACCGAGGCAGCGGCACTGGACCCGACGCGGGTCGACTATGCGCTGGCGGGCCCGGCGTTCGAAACTTTGAGCAAGCCCGGCTACGGGCCCGAGATTGGCCGCAAAGGCCTCGGCGAAATAACGCGGACCGCGGGCGTTCCAGTGCTCGCCATTGGCGGAGTCAATGTCGCGCGCGTTGCCGACTTGATCGCGGCCGGCGCGGCGGGGGTCGCGGTGATGGGTGGGGTCATGCGCGCTACCGACCCGGGACAGGAAGTCGGAGTGCTGATCGCGACGCTCAACGGAGCCTTGGCCCTGCGGAGCTGACGAGGCGGACTACGATTTGCGACCTATCGCGCCCGATACGCGCCGACCCCTTGGTCGGGTACCCAAACCCCGGCGGGACGTTTGCCCGCCTGCCAGAACACGTCGATCGGCATGCCGCCACGCGGATGGAAATAGCCGCCGATGCGCAGCCATTTCGGCTTCAATAGTACATTGAGTTTTTTGCCAATCGCGATCGTGCAGTCCTCGTGGAACGCGCCGTGGTTGCGGAAGCTGTTGAGATAAAGCTTGAGTGATTTCGATTCCACGAGCCAGCCGCGCGGCACGTAATCTATCACCAAGGTGGCGAAATCGGGCTGACCCGTGACCGGGCACAGGGTGGTGAATTCGGGGAACGTGAAGCGGGCGACATAATTCGCATCCGCATGCGGATTGCGCACGCGGTCGAGCGCCGCGTCCTCAGGCGAGGCTGGAATGGCCGCAGGCCGGCCAAGATGCAGGGTTTTCTTCGACATAGCTTTTGAGTGCATGCCTGTCTTGGTGGAGCATGACAAGGGCCTCACTGATCCTGTAGAAGCCGCTGCGGCGGCACACGCTCTCGCAAACCGGGAACCCGTTCTCGGCTGCGCTTTGGCTCGACGTTTGTGACTGATCCGGGGACCTGCATGACAGCTATCGTCGATATTATCGGCCGCGAAATCCTCGATAGCCGCGGCAATCCGACCGTCGAGGTCGATGTCGTTTTGGAGGACGGTTCCCGCGGCCGCGCCGGCGTACCGTCCGGCGCCTCGACCGGGACGCATGAGGCGGTCGAGCTGCGCGACGGCGACAAGGAGCGCTATCTCGGCAAGGGCGTGCGCAGTGCCGTCGAAGCCGTTAATGGCGAAATATTCGACGCGTTGCGTGGTTTGGACGCCGAAGCCCAGGTCAAGATCGACGAGGCCATGATCGCGCTCGACGGCACGCCCAACAAGGCGCGGCTTGGCGCGAACGCAATCCTCGGCGTGTCGCTTGCGACCGCCAAGGCGGCGGCTCAAGCCAACCACATGCCGCTCTATCGCTACATCGGCGGCACCGCAGCGCGGCTCCTGCCGGTGCCGATGATGAACATCATCAACGGCGGCGTGCACGCCGACAATCCGATCGATTTCCAGGAATTCATGATCGTGCCGCTCGGCGCTGCGTCCTTTGCCGAAGCGCTACGGGCGGGTGCGGAAATTTTTCACACGTTGCGCGCCAAGCTAAAAGCCGCCGGCCACAACACCAATGTCGGTGACGAAGGCGGCTTTGCGCCCAACCTACCGTCGGCGGAGGCTGCGATCGAGTTCGTTCTCGCGGCGATCGGCAAGGCCGGCTATCGCGCCGGCACCGACGTGGCGTTGGCGCTCGATCCGGCAGCGAGCGAATTTTTCCGTGATGGCGCCTACCAATACAAAGGCGAAGGCAAGACGCGTTCGATCGCGCAGCAGGTCGACTACCTCGCCGGTCTGGTGAAAAGTTATCCGATCGTCTCGATCGAAGACGGTATGGCCGAGGATGATTTTGCCGGCTGGAAAATGCTGACCGAGAAAACCGGCGCGCATTGCCAACTGGTCGGTGACGACCTCTTCGTTACTAATGTCGCACGCCTAAGCGAAGGCATCAAAAACGGCCTTGGTAATTCCATCCTGATCAAGGTGAACCAGATCGGCACGCTGACGGAAACATTGGCCGCGGTCGAAACCGCACATAAAGCCGGGTACACCGCAGTGATGTCGCATCGCTCCGGCGAGACCGAGGATTCGACGATTGCCGACCTCGCGGTTGCGACCAATTGCGGGCAGATCAAGACCGGTTCGCTCGCACGTTCCGATCGCACCGCAAAATATAATCAGCTGCTGCGTATCGAGGAGGAACTGGGCGCCCAGGCGCTCTATCCCGGGCGCGCTGCGTTCAAGGTGATCTGACCGACCGCGGCGGTGCGCTTGCTTGTCGGGACGCGTGGTTTAAAGGTATAGGAAACACCGATGGACCAGTCGCTGGAACTGAAATCGGGCAACCGGCAGCGCGAAATCGCGCGCGTGCGTGCCGGTGTCGCCGCAGCAGTCGACGCCGCGCCGGCTTCCGACACGCCGTTTCTGCACCTTGTGCTCGATCGTGTATTTCCCGACGACGTTTACGCCGCGATGCTGGCGAATATGCCGGAAGCCGACGATTACCGGCCGATGCACGGCCGCAGCAAAGGCCACGACCTCGCCGACGGCACGCACACCCGCGTCAAGATCGATTTGTTCCCCGAATATATCCGCCACTTGCCGGCGCAAAAGCGCGCGTTGTGGGATGTGGTCGGCCGCGCTTTGTGCTCACGCGAAGTCACGGATGCACTCGTGCGCAGGCTGGCGCCGGCGTTGCGCCGCCGTTTCGGCGAGCGTTACGCTCAAGTCGGCTTCTTTCCCATCCCGGTCCTAACCCGCGACATTCCGGGCTATTTGATCACGCCGCACACCGATACCCGCTGGAAGGGGATCACCGTGCAGCTTTATCTGCCGCGCGACCGCTCGATCGCCCATATCGGCACGATCTTTCACAAAAAGCTTCCCGACGGCTCGATGCCGAAGGACAAGCAGATGACGTTTGCGCCCAACACCGGTTATGCCTTTGCGGTCGGCGACGACACCTGGCATTCAGCCGATCGCATCGGACCCGAGGTGCAAACGCGCGACAGCATCTTGCTGACCTACTTCGTCGACGCCGGACCGCTGCGCTATCTGCGCAATCGCGGCAAACGGATCGGCAATTTCGTGCTCAGCGAGGTCCGCAACCGGCTGCCGTGACCGCTTGAGTCCGTTAATCCGGCCTTAAGTGAGGCGCTCGCATGTTGGGCGAATGGTCACTCGTAAGCGTTTGCGTTCGCTCCTGACGGCGCTCGGCCTCTATGTGCTGGCCGCGCTTTTGATCGGGTATTTCGGCGTCAATGCGTTTAGCGGCAACCACGGACTGAAGGCGAAGCAGGACCTCGACCAGCAGTTCGCGGCGCTGTCGACCGAACTTGCGCAGCTCAAGATCCAGCGCGTGCAATGGGAGCGGCGGGTCGCGTTGGTCAAATCGGGCGGCCTTGATCCCGATATGCTCGATGAGCGGGCGCGCGCGCTCCTGGATTATGCGCACCCCAACGATCTCGTGCTGATGCTCGACCCGGCAAAATTTGCGCCGGCCGGCAGGCCTTGAACTTGCCCGTGTACTTTCCGAAATATTTTTGACAGCCAACGGCTTGCGTAGGACATAACGCGCCGCAGGCCGACTTCCGCCATACGCCGATATCGGCTATGGGATGTACACTCGCATTGCTTCGAGGCGCCAATGGCCGTTGCCAAAGCCAAAGAAACCGACGCAACCGTCAACGAAGAATCCCTGACTATTGCCGTGCCGCCGCATTCGACCTCGGGCGCCGAATTCACTAAGGAAGAGGAACTCGGGGCGCTGCGGGAGATGCTCTTGATCCGCCGCTTCGAGGAGAAGGCCGGCCAGATGTACGGCATGGGTCTGATCGGCGGATTCTGCCACCTCTACATCGGTCAGGAAGCCGTCGTCATCGGCGTGCGCATGGCCAAGCGCGACCACGATCAGATGATCACGGGCTATCGCGACCACGGCCACATGCTGGCCTGCGGCATGGACCCGAAGGGCGTCATGGCCGAGCTCACCGGCCGCCGGCATGGCTATTCCAAGGGCAAGGGCGGCTCGATGCACATGTTCTCCCCCGAGAAGCACTTCTATGGGGGCCACGGCATCGTTGGCGCTTCAGTGCCAATTGGGACCGGCCTCGCCTTTGCCAACAAATATCGTGGCAACGATGCCGTGTGCCTCACCTTCTTCGGCGACGGCGCGGCCAACCAGGGCCAAGTCTACGAAAGCTTCAACATGGCGGAGCTGTGGAAGCTGCCGGTGGTCTACGTCATCGAGAACAACCGCTACGCCATGGGCACGTCACTGACGCGCTCGTCGGCGCAAACCAATCTGTCCAAGCGCGGCCTGTCGTTCAACATCCCGGGCGTCGAGGTCGACGGTATGGATGTGCGCGCGGTGCGGGCAGCCGCCGAAGACGCGATCGCCTGGTGCCGCGCCGGCAACGGCCCGACCATCATCGAAGCAATGACCTACCGCTATCGCGGCCACTCGATGTCAGACCCGGCCAAATACCGCACCAAGGAAGAGGTCGACAAAGTGCGCACCGAGCACGATCCGATCGAGCAGGTACGCGCGCGCCTTCTCGCCAAGAAATGGGCGAGCGAGGACGACTTGAAGAAAATCGATGCCGCGGTGCGCGCCGTGGTGAACGAGGCGTCCGAATTTGCCACCAACGATCCGGAGCCGGATGCTTCCGACCTTTATACCGACGTCTATCAGTGAATGTGCGCGTGTGCCGGCGCCCGAGTGCTTCGGTTGAGCGTTCGCAGTCAGATTTAGCTTACAGTCAGCCCCGCCAGAGTTTGTAGATGCCGACCCAAGTCCTCATGCCCGCTTTGTCTCCTACCATGGAGAAGGGCAATCTTTCCAAATGGCTCAAGAAAGAGGGCGACCCGGTCAAATCCGGCGACGTCATCGCCGAGATCGAGACCGACAAAGCGACCATGGAAGTCGAGGCGGTGGACGAGGGCACGCTCGGCAAAATCCTGGTGCCGGAAGGTGCGCAAGACATCGCCGTCAACACGCCGATTGCGGTGATCCTCGGCGACGGCGAAGACAAATCCGCGCTCGGCGACGGCAAGGAACTCGAGGCCGATGGGGTGCCAGCGCCGCCGCCGCCAGCGGCCGCGGAACCCGCCAAGGCGACGCCGCCGGCGCCCCCGAAAACCGCCATTCCCGAACCGGTCAGCCCGGCGGCAGCCGATCTTGAAGTTCCGGCCGGGACGGAAATGGTCACCATGACCATGCGCGAAGCCTTGCGCGACGCCATGGCCGAAGAAATGCGCCGTGATCCGGACGTCTTCGTCATGGGCGAGGAAGTCGCCGAATATCAGGGCGCTTACAAAGTGACGCAGGGGCTGTTGCAGGAATTCGGCGCCCGGCGCGTCATCGATACGCCGATCACCGAATACGGCTTTGCCGGTCTTGGCGTAGGCACCGCGCTCGCCGGACTAAAGCCGATCGTCGAATTCATGACCTTCAACTTCGCCATGCAGGCGATCGACCACGTCATTAATTCCGCGGCGAAGACGCGCTACATGTCCGGTGGGCAGGTCGACGTCGCCGTCGTCTTTCGCGGGCCGAACGGGCCAGCCGCGCGCGTCGCCGCCCAGCACAGCCAGGATTATTCCTCCTGGTACTCTCATGTTCCGGGCTTGAAAGTGATTGCGCCGTCGAATGCCGCCGACGCCAAGGGTCTGCTCAAGGCTGCGATCCGCGATCCGAACCCGATCGTATTTCTGGAAAACGAACTGCTCTACGGTCACTCGTCGCCAGTGCCGAAGCTCGACGATTATGTGCTGCCGATCGGCCGCGCGCGCGTGGTGCGCGCCGGCACCGACGTGACGTTGGTCGCCTGGTCGATGGGCATGACTTATGCGCTCAAAGCCGCCGAGGAGTTGGAAAAGGAAAACATCTCCGCCGAAGTGATCGATCTGCGCACGCTTAAACCGATGGACTCCGAGACAATCGTCGCGTCGGTGAAAAAAACCGGTCGGCTGGTCACCGTCGAGGAAGGCTGGAAGCAATCCGGCGTCGGCGCCGAGATTGCCGCGC
>CAYWNY010000031.1:0-27273 GCA_964459765.1 uncultured Hyphomicrobiales bacterium
AGCACCAACAATGCGGTCATAGGCTCAAGCAGCACGCGGACCACGCTGCAGAGCAACTACAACGGACTGCTGACCCAAATCACTGAGCTGGCCACAGATTCAGGCTATAACGGCGTTAACCTGCTCGCTGGCGACAACCTGACGATCGATTTCAACCAGACTGGGACCAGCGCGCTTACGCTCACCGGCGTGAACTTCAACGCCGAAGGGCTCGGTCTGTCGGCGCTCAGCGGCTTGGGGGCCACTTCGTTCCAATCCGATACCGAACTGGCCAACACGGTCGCGGCCCTCAATACCGCGCTCGCGACCGTGCAAAGCCAGACCGAGACATACGGCACCAACGCCTCAACCATCTCAACCCGGCAGACATTCGAGTCCGCCATGATCAACACGTTGCAGACCGGCGCCAGCAACTTGGTGGCGGCGGACCAGAACCAGGAAAGCGCGGACCTGCTCACCGAGCAGACCCAACAGCAGCTGGAAATCTCGGCCTTGTCGATCGCCAACCAGGCCAACCAGTCGGTGCTCAAGCTGTTCAGCTAGCCCTTCCGGACAGCAGGCTTTCGGCAAAGCGGCGGGACGGCAACGTGCCGCCGCTTTGCTTCGCGCGGCGCGCGGACAACGGCGGGTTCATCTTGGTTATCAATAAGCCAATTTTAACAGGCGCTGCGTTAAAAGGGCCAAAAGAAACACGCACGTTTTTTCGCGTAACGGTAGGAAGTGTTCGTCATGAATTATGCCGCCAAAGCTTACGCCAGGGCCGTGACTCAAACGGCCCCGCCTCGCGAGCTGGAAGCTACATTGCTGCTCAACGCCGCCGCAAAGCTCAATGCGGCGCTTGATGCCTGGAACGCCAATGCTAAGGACATCCTCGACGAGGCTATCCTCTATAACCGCCGGCTATGGACGGTGTTCATCGACGCCGTGAACCAGAAGGACAGCAAGCTGCCGCCGGAAGTGCGCAGGAATCTGCTGCGGCTAGGCGTCTACATAATGGCTGAAACCTATTCGCTGATGACCGAGCCGAAGCCTGAGCATCTGCACAACATTATCAAAATCAACCGCGGCATCGCCGCCGGCTTGCGCGGCAAGACGCTTAGCGACTCCCTGGAGGAGCGCCGCGCCGGGTAAAAGCCGCGCCCGGCGTCAGATCCCGGCTTCAAGCCAGTCCGATGGCTGAAACCACGACCTTGATCTCTGGCGACACGCTAAAGGCGGCCGCGTTGCGTTATGCGGGCGAGATGCGGGCGCGGGTCAAAGACGAGCAAGGCGGACTCTTAAGCATTTTCGACGGCTGGTTCACCCGCGTCGTCGCACGCCTGGTTCAGTTTGATCCGACGCGTTCCTGGGAAGAGAGCGTACGCGAGGCCGCCGCGCAGGCTCCAGAACTGCAATGGGATCTGCTGCGGCTGCGGCAGTTTCTCGACCGCTGGGGCCAGGGGCGTTTCGTCGAGTTCTCCGCACGGGAAAAGTCGGCGACATTCTATCATCCGCGCTTCGGCACCGAATTCGGCATCGACGTACAATTGACTTGCCAAGGCGCGCCTTCGCTGATGCGCTGGCGCGGCACGCCGTTGATGAAGAACGTGTTTGATTTCGCCATGTATCCGGCTCTGCTCGCTGAGCTGCGCCCGCAAACGGTATTCGAAATCGGTTCCGGGCTTGGCGCCAGCGCCATCTGGTTTGCCGATATTATGGCGGCCAACGGGATCGAAGGCCGTGTCCACTCGGTCGATCGCCGCAAATCCGAACTGAGCCACGCACGCGTCACATTCGGTCAAGGTGACTGCTCCAATCCGGCAAGCCTTTTTGATGAGGAGGTACTGCGCACAGCGCCGCATCCCTGGCTTGTGGTCGAAGACGCCCATCACAACGTGACGGCGGTGCTCGAGTACATGCACGGCTTTATTGCGCCGGGGGACTACCTGATCGTCGAAGATACCGATGTGAAACGCCCGGCGCTGCGATCGTTCACCGCCGCCCATCCGGGTTGCTATGTCGTCGACACAAAATTCACAGATAATTTCGGCCGTAACGCCACGTGTGCCGCCGACGCGATCTTCGTGCGGACCACAAAAAGCGAATAGCTTTTATCAGCCGCTAGACGGCGCGAGGTAATTGACCAGACTCAATTGCGCAAGCCGCGCCGTGACCGACATCGATGCGGACAGACTGTTCTGCAGCGTCAAAATCTGCTCGCCGATCTGGTTCTGATTGACGCCTTCGATGTTCTGCACCATGTCCTGCAGGGTGTTTTGCGTCTGCGTATTCAAGGTGGTCGCGTCACTCACCGCCGTCTGGGCGTTGGCGAGGTCGCCCTCAATATCGGAAATGGACTGTGTACCGGACTGGCCGGCGAGATTGGCCTGGACGCTCTGACAAAGGGTCTGATAGTTGGTCTGCGCGTTCGGATCGCTCGCCGAATAAGTGGTGGCGGCGAGCACGGCCACATTGGCGACCAACGCACTCAACGCCGGCTCGTTGGCGCGCATGCCGTAATCGACCGTGATCGAGGGCCCGACTTGGGCGGAGGCGGTCTGCAAGGTCGGCGTCGAACCGTTTTCGCCGGTGTACCAGAACACGGTGTTGGCCGCGGTGCCGTTCGTCAACGACATGGCGGTCGCATAATTCGGCGGCGAACCGGCGTCCACGATTTGCGGCGGATCGGAGTTAAAGAAGTTGTTGGCCGCGGCCATCGCCGAAGCGGCCGGCAAGGCGGTTTGGGCGAGGTTGGAAACGGCGGTGGTTAGCGCGGTCTGCAGATTGGTCGCGGTGGCGGCCGCATTCGTGCCGATGGTGAATTGGTTCGCGCCCGGCGGCGAGGCGGTGGTCGCCTGCAAGGTAATGGTCTGGCTCGAGCCGTCGGGCAGCGTCAGATTGAAAGCGATGCTGTCGCCGGCATTGGGATTGGAGCCGAGATCGACCGCAATTGACGGCGGCGTCCCGGACGGACCGGTAACGGCCGCGCCGGTCAGGCCGGAGTTTACGCTGGCGAGCTGAAAACCGAACGGCGAGCCGTCACCCGACAACGTGACCGTACTTGACCCGGCACCGCCGACGGTTGTGCTCAGTCGGCCCATGTCGCCGACACCTTCGTCGGCCTGCAGGCGCTGACTGATAATCTGCGTCAGGCCCGCTTGCGTGCCGTTGCCGTTGAGAATGTCGCTGGTGCTGGCGACCGACGGCTGGTTCACCGCCGTGCCGGAGAACAGGTAATTGCCGCCGACCTGGGTATTGAGCAGCGAAAGAATTTGGTCGAGATCGCTTGCCGCGGTCTGCTGTGCGGCGGTCTGTCCATCGCTGTTGAGCGAAAACGCGGCCTGCTGCGCGACCGTTTGCTGGGCCGAATTGCTGACGTCGCCGAGTTGGGTCAGAACGGACTGCCCGAGAGTGAGTGTCGTGCCGACGTCCGATGCTGTATTGTTGTAACCGTTCAGCGCCGAAAGTTGCGTTTCCAGCGACAGCGCAAGACCGGCCTGCGAGCCGAGGCCGGAATAGGTCTGCGACGCCTCGCCGGTGCCGAGTTCCGTGCTCAGCGTATCAAGCTGAGTGAACATATTATTCTGCGCCGCCAGATTGAGCGCTGTGATCGAGCCGGGTCCCGTGATGCTCATTACGAACCTATTTGCAACAGCGTCGCCATCATTTGCTGGACGGTCGACATCACCCGCGCATTGGCGCCATAGGCGTTTTGCAGCGCGATAAGATTCGACATTTCAGTGTCGATATTGACGCCGGACTGATCGTTGAAACGTTGCTGCAAGGCACTGACCACCGTGTCCTGTCCTTGCTGCAAATTGGTCGCCGCATTCGAGGCCTGGCTCTGCTGGCTGACGACCTGGCTCATATAATCGTTCAAGGTGCCGCTATAGGGAGAGCCTGAGGTGCCGATGCCAGTTGTCGGCGAATAGGTCAGGGCCGCATTGGTCAGCTGGTTGAGGATGAAATTTGGCCGTGTCGGGTCTCCGGCGGTCGTGTCCGACGCATAGGCGACCAGGCTTCCGGGCGAAGCCACCAGCGCCGGGTTGACTTCAATGCTGCCGGCAAGACCGGTGGTCTGCGAGCCGCTCGAAGTAATCGCGCCGGCGATCGGCTCGGACCCGTCGGTAAACAATGGCAGCTGTGCGGCGCCACTGGTCAGCGAGGTGACGGTTGAGGTCTCCGACAAGGAGTTGACCACATTGCCGCTACCGTTATTGACCACCTGCAAAACCGTGCCGGAATTCGAAAACTGCAAATTGCTTCCGAGTGCATCATTGAGCTGCGCAACCACCGAACTCATGCCGCCGGCAAAATTGACGCCGATCACCTGGTTGTTCGGGTTCGACGACTGATCCTGTGACGGCAACGTGCCGCCGGCGCCGAGCGATACCAGCGTGATGGTGTGCTGGATATTGCTCGAATCCGTGTACGTCAGTTGCACAGTGTTGCCGGGCGAGAGCGTACTGGTGTCGACGCTGTAGCCGGATTGCGAGCCCGAGGTATAAGCGGTGCCGCTCGTCGTCTGATTGGACAATGCCTGCGACATTTGGTTGGCTAGCTCATCGAGCTGATTTTGCGCCTGCGGCAGGATGCTGTCGCGCATCTGCAAATAGGCGCCGATCTGCCCCGATTGAATGGCGTTGGTCGCGATCAGATCGGTCTGGGTGCCGCTCGGCGAGGTGAGCGTGATCGTTCCGGCGCCGTCTTGGCTTGGATTGGCATTCCACAGCGACGATGCGGTCAGCGTGCCCGCGTTGCCGAAACTAAGCTGCGATGCCTCGACGCCTCCCACCAGCTGCTGGCCGGTCGAAGTGAAGACCGAAATTTGATTGTTGCTGCCGCTGACGACGTTGACGTTCATCAGCTGGCTTAATTGGGTGATGTCCTCGTCGCGCTGATCTTCGAGCGTCGCGGTGGCACCGTCGGACGGCGCCGCTTCCAGTTGCTGGTTGATTTGCGCGATCTGCTGCAGCGCGGTGTTGGCGGTCTGCACGCTGCTGGCGATCCCCTGCTCGGCCTGGGTCCGCAGCTGCTGGATCGTCGTCGTCATCGAATTAAGGTTCTGCGCAAATTGCTGCGCGGCGCCGATCACCGCGGTCTGCGCCGAGGACGAGGCCGGATTGCTCGAGAGGTTTTGCAGGGCGCTGGTGAAATTGTTGTAGATGCCGCTGAACGAGCTGGATGTCCCGGGCGTGCCGTAGATCTGTTCCAGCTGCTGATAGATTTGCGCGCTGGTATCGGCGTAAGAGTCGCCGGACGTTTCCGTCCACAACTGATTTTGAAGGAGCGTGTTCAGATCGCGGTTGATGCCGTCGGTGTCGACGCTGACGCCCGGCTGGCCGACGGTCGCGCTCTCGACCTGTTGGAGGCTCTCCTCGACGTAGCCGGGCGTGTTCGCGTTCGCCACGTTCCCGGCAATGACCGAAAGGCCCTGCTGGGTGACGTTGACGCCGGCGAGAGCGGCGGATAGCGCTTGCGAGAGGCCCATGGCTTTAGCCCCCGCGGCTTACCGGCCCGGACATGATCGGGCCAAGGCCTGCCCCGGGCTTGATCCGGGGGAAAAGCCGCTTTCGCGAGAACATCATGCTCCACCAGGACCTAACGCGGCGCGGCGCTGCCGCCACGCCTCACTGAATGACTTGCAGCAGGCTTTGAATCATCTGGTCGGCGGTCGACATCACGCGGGCGTTGGCCGAATACGCCTGCTGCGCCACAATCAGCTGGCTGAACTGGGTGGCGATGTCGACGTTCGACGCTTCGAGTGAGCTGCCGCTGATTGTGCCTGACGCTCCATAAATCGGCGGGCCCGAGTCGACGGTCGCGGCATAGGCGCCGCCGTTGAGCGCCTGCAGGGCATCCTGACCGTTGAACGTCGCGAGCGTAATCTGCGCGAGCGGAATGGTCTGGCCGTTCGAGAAGGTGCCGGTGATCTGGTTCTGGCCGTCGACCGCGACCGATTCCAGCTGGCCTGCGGCAAAGCCGTTTTGCTGCAATGTGCTCACCTGCGCGGTGCCGCTCGAGTTGGCGAATTGCGTCAGGCCGTTGGTGCCGAAATTAAGCGCAACGTTGCCGAGCGAGTCGCCGTTGACGGTAAGGTTTTGCAGCGTCACGCTGGAGATCGCCGGTGTCAGCTCGCCGTTGGAATTGAAGGTAAAATTAGTTCCGACATTCTGCCATTCCGGCTCCGTACCTGTCGCCGCCGAGTTGCTCTGATAGAACAACTGCCAGGTGCCGGTTCCGCTCTGCGCCCAGCGAAACTGGATGTTGACCGGGTTGCCATCGGCGTCGTAGGCGGTGAGCGAACCGCCGTCGACCGACTGGCCGGTGAAGGTCGACGAGTCGTTCGCGATTACCGTGCCGTTGGCCGGCAGCGCGGACAGCGTTTGTATGCCGAACTTGGACGCCGATGCGGTGCCGCCAATGGTGAGGCTTGCCGTCGGGCTGTTGGCCGTCAACGAGATGTCGCCGTCCGCGGCATCCACCGATCCTGTCATGCCGGTGAGAGCCTGAATCTTTGTCTGCAACTCGGCGAGCGTAGCGACCTGCCCGGCGCCGGTGCCGAAGGTGATGGTTTGCGTGCCGCCGCCTGTGACCGTGACGGTCAGCGTTTGCCCCTGCGCGACGGCGCTCTGCGTCAGCAGATTGGTCGGCTCGAATGAATCGGACCCCGCCGGAAAACCAATCGACGCTGCGCCGGTGCCGCCGACCGTGATCGATGCGGTGCCGTTTGTGCCTGTCAGGACGAGATCGCCGCTGCCATTGAACGACGTCGACACGTCCACGCCGGCGGCGGTCATTTGATTGACGAGCGTCTGGACGGTATCGCCGGCGGCGGCCGTGTAACTCATGGTGTGGGTGCCGTCACTCACAGTGTAAGTGTCGCCAGTCGTTAATGCCGACGTCAACGACAACGAGCCGACCGTCCCGGTGCCGCTCGCGACCGCGTCGGGCTCAAGCGTTGCGCCGGTGCCGACGATCGATGCCGCCGTCGGCGCGCCGGTAAGTGGATTGGCCTCGTAATCGCCCGGCACCAGCATGCCCGATGTCGGTGCGCTCGGCAGGTTCGCCTGATATTGGATGGCGGTGGTTTCCTGCGCTGGCACGAAGTCGTTGCTGAATTGCAGGACCTGCGGCGAGCTGCCGACCGGGTTTCCGGTTGCGGCGTCGATCGGGATCCCCATCAGATAATAGCCGGCGCCGTTCACCAGATTGCCGCCGGAATTGAGTTGAAAATCGCCGGCGCGGGTATAGTCGTTGACGCCGCTGAACACCGGCTCATTGTCGGCGGTGCCGGTCGGCTGTGCGACAACGAACCAGCCGGTGCCGTTGATCGCCATGTCGGTCGGAACCGACGTGCTCTGGATGGTGCCTTGCACCGTGTTGGTGGCGGCGGAGGTGGCGAGTACGCCGCCTGACGTCTGCTCGCCGGAGGCGGCGGCGGAGACCAGATCTTCGAAATTGGTGTCGAGCTCTTTGTAGCCCGTGGTCTGCGAGTTCGCGATGTTGCCGGAAATGTTCTGTAACGCGAACGATTGTGCCTGCAGCCCCGCAACAGCGGTGGTCAATGCATCGAAGATACCCATGACTGATCTCCAACTCGGTCCTCAACGCGACAACAGCAGGGCGCGACTTTAGCCCTTGCACCGCGCACGCGCACTTCCGAGCAAGGCGCATGCCATCTATTTTATTACGTTATTTCAATAGCTTACACGATTGGCATGCCGCGGCGCCGGTACGGATATGCCGAGCGCCCGGCAGAAATTGCCCGGCGCTCGGCTCTTTTGTGCCGCCGAGCACGGTCGGCTCGCGTTCACTCGCGCGGCGCTTGTGAGTGTCGCGCCGGAGCGTCTAATGTCGCGTGTCAGGAATTTTTCAGCGAGCGAATGAATGCGTTTCGAAGGTACCAGCGCCTACGTCGCCACCGACGACCTCAAAGTCGCGGTTAACGCCGCAATTGCACTCGAACGGCCGCTTTTGGTCAAAGGCGAGCCCGGAACCGGCAAGACCGTGCTTGCCATCGAGATCGCCAAAGCGCTCGGCGCACCGTTGATCGAATGGCACATCAAGTCGACCACCAAGGCGATGCAAGGCCTCTATGAGTATGACGCGGTGACGCGGCTGCGCGATAGCCAGCTCGGCGACCCACGCGTCAAGGACATCCGCAACTACATCAAACGCGGCAAATTGTGGGAAGCATTCAGCGCCGACGAGCGGCCGGTGCTGTTGATCGACGAGATCGATAAGGCGGATATCGAGTTTCCCAACGACCTGTTGCAGGAACTCGATCGCATGGAGTTTTTCGTTTATGAGACCGGCGAAACCATCCACGCCCGGCGCCGGCCGATCGTCGTCATCACCTCGAACAACGAAAGGGAATTGCCGGACGCGTTCCTGCGCCGCTGTTTCTTTCACTATATCCGCTTCCCCGACGCCGACACGATGCAGGCGATCGTGGAAGTGCATTTCCCCGGCATCAAGCACCGACTGGTAGCGGAAGCGCTGCGGCTGTTCTACGAAATCCGCGACGTCCCGGGCATGAAGAAAAAACCGTCGACGTCGGAATTGCTCGATTGGCTCAAGCTTTTGATGGTCGAGGACGTCTCGGTCGAGACACTGCGCGAACGCGATCCGAAAAAGCTCATTCCGCCGCTGCACGGCGCGCTCATCAAGAACGAGCAGGACGTCCACCTGTTCGAACGGCTGGCGTTTATGTCGCGGCGCGAAGGACGCTAGGCGCCGGCGGAGGCGAGATCATTGGGCCGGCTCGCCGGCGGCCGTGACGACCGGTTCGCCTGCCGCCGAGGGCGGTACGATCGAGTCGCCGGTGTCTTGTCTCGGCGTAGCCTCGGCCCTGAACGACGTCACCTCGCCGCCGGCTGCGCTTTCGATCGCCGCGCCGCGTTTTGCTGCCAAAGTCGCAGCGCGGGCGCGGCGTTCGGCCAACGCTTCGCGCCAGCGCGCCGCCCAGTAATAAATTTGCGCGATGCCGCGGCCGAAGACTCCGCCAGCCCAGACGAGTTCAAACGGCGTAAAGCGCTTCCAGGTATCGTCGCCGTCGACGATGGCGCGGGCGATGAGATTGCCGGCCAGCGCCGTGGTGTTGAGACCGTGGCCGCCAAAACCGGACGCGAGCCACACGCCGGGCGCAAGTTCGCCGATCTGCGGCATGCCGTGGATTGGATAGCCGACGGTGCCGGACCAGGCGTATTCAACCGCAACGCTGCCGAGTTGCGGATAAGTTGTAGCGACGTCACGCGCCAGCGCCCGCATAAAGCGGCGCGGATTTCGCGCCCAAGTCGTCAGGCGGCCGGAGAGCATCAGACGGTCGCCGCCGACGATCCGGTAGTGATTATCCGCGAGGTCGGTATCGCTGACCGCGCCGCGATAATTGATCGCTTCGCTAAGCGCGCCGCCGAGCGGCGCGGTGGTGATGACATAGGTCGTGATCGGAATGAGCGCGCCGCCGATATGCGGCACGAGCTGCGCCATGCCGACATTGCCGCACAGCACGACGTGGTTGGCGCGCAGCCGCGCCTGCGGGGTGACGATGCGTTTGCGCACGCCCGCCGGATCGATCGATATCGCCGGTGTGTGTTCGAAGATGCGTGCGCCGGCACGCTCGGCCGCGGCCGCAACCCCAAGCGCATAGTTGAGCGGATGAATGCAGATCGCCTGCGGAAAGTGCAGCGCATGGAAATAGCGCTCGCTGCGCAACACCTCCCGCACTCGCTCGGTCGGCCAACCTTCGATCTCGACGCCGAAGTCGCCGACGCGCCCGGCAAGGCGCGTGAACGCGTCGCCGTTGTCGGTTTTCGACACATAGAGCCAGCCGTCCTGTCGATCGATTCCCGCGATGGCGTCGGCGTCGATGGTGTTGCGCACATAGTCGACGCCGCTTTGCGACAGCGACCACAAATCCCTGGCGCCTTCAAAGCCGACGCGGCCAATGATGCTGTCGGGCTCCGCGGCAAAACCCGGCAGCACAAAGCCGGTATTGCGGCCCGAGGCTTTGGCTGCGATGCGATCGGCCTCGATGAGCACCACCGACCAACCGCTGCGGGCAACCTCGCGCGCCGCGGTCAGGCCGGCGAGCCCGCCGCCGATCACGCAAACATCGATGTCGAGGTCGACGGTGAGGGGCGGTCGCGAAGGGGCGTCCCCCATGGTCGCCGCGAACCAGGTGTCGCCATAGGCTGAGACGTCGGCCTTTGCCGCTTCGCTTTCGGTATCGTCGGTGGGTTGGGGTTCCGGCATCGTTAGATGGTTTGCCGCGGCGGCGCTGCCGCAAATAATCGTACCGCTTGAGTGTCGAACTTCCTGTGCGCGTCGGCGGCCAGACTATAGGCAGTTCGCTTCGGCGGCACTAGTGCGGTGGATTTGAAGTTCCTACGATCAGGCGGCTGGCTCAATAGGAACTTCGAATCCAAAAACCACACTAGACTCATAAATTTGCTAGTGTCCGTTCGATTCCGAAGTTCGCACCAGTGGTGCGGCAAAGACTTGCGAACCGGAATCGGGACACTAAACTGCCGGCGCCGCCTGAGACCTTAACCGATGCTTCGTTTGCTGCTGCTGCGCCACGCCAAGACCGAGCGCGCCGAACCGGGCCAACGCGATCGTGATCGCAAACTCATGCCGCGCGGCGAAAGCGATGCGCAGCTGATCGGCGCCTATATGGCGCGCCACGAGTTACTGCCGGATCGCGTTGTGCTGTCGCCGGCGGTGCGCACGGTGCAGACGTGGTCGCATGTTGCGGCCGCCTTGTCCGGCGCGCCGCGCGTCTCGCAGGAGGAGCGCATCTATAATGCCAGCGCCGAAACGCTCGCCGATGTGATCCGCGAGAGCGGCGATGCGCGCACCTTGCTGCTTATCGGCCACAATCCGGGCGTCCACGACCTGGCGCTGCAATTGATCGGTTCAGGCGACATCGACGCCCGCGAAGAGCTTAATGAGAAGCTGCCGACATCCGGTCTGATCGTCATCGACTTCGCGTTTGACGACTGGGCGTCGTTGCATGACAAAGCCGGACAACTGGCGCGTTTTGTCAGCCCGCGTCTGATCGAAGCCGCCGCCGATTAGGCCTTTAGCGCGATCAGCAGAAATCGGCGGGCCGGTAGCGCCAGCCCGCCGGATTGCGTTAGCTCAATACACCAAGCTGTCATGCACGAGCTTCCAGCGGCCGTTCTGGATTTGCTGCACCTGGAAGACCGAGCTCGCCAGGTGATTGGTCGGCGAGAATTTCTCCGGTGGCGCGCCGAAAATGTCTTGGAATTCCTTGCCGGACTCAAGCGCGGCAAGGAATTTTTGCCCGGTCAGATCCTTGCCGGCGAGATTGGCATAGAAGGCGAATGCTTCCATGTCGGTGTAGCCGATCATCGCCTGCGTGTTCGGCTCCATGTGGAACGCCTGTTTGTAATTGACGATCCACTCTTTCACTTTGCCGGTTGCCGTATCCTCGTACGGGATTTCGAACCCGGAAACCGCGTATAGGCCTTCTACCGCATCTTTGCCGAGCGCCGGCACTTCGAGCACGTTGGTCGGCGTGGCGCCGAGGAAATCGACCGTCCAGCCGATCTTCTTGGCTTCGGTCATGGCGCCGATGGTTTCGCGGATGATGGTGCCGAGCACGACCAGGTCGCAGCCGTCCGCCTTCATGCGCGCGATCTGCGCGCTGAAGTCGGTGGAGCCGCGCTTATAGCTCGTCTCGGTTCCCGGCTCGATCTTCATGGCCGCGAGCTGTGCGGTAAAGCCATCGAGCACGTTTTTTCCGTACTCGTCGTCCTGATGCATGATGCATGGCTTCGCATAGTGCTTGGTCTCGATCATGTATTTGAGCCCAGCGCGGGTGGAGTCGACATAGGGCGGCAGATTGTTGAACTTGAGCCGCTCCTGCGGCTTGCTGGGATCGAATTTGTAGGTGAATTGCGCCGAGGTTAGCGGGAAGAGCTGGGTTACGCCGGCATCGAGAACGATGTCTTGCGCGGCCAGAACGGTCGGAGAGCCCATGGCTCCCACCATGGAGAAGACTTGGTCCTTCTCGATCAGCTTTTGGGTATCGAGCACGGCGCGTTTGGGATCGTAGCCGCTGTCCTCGATGATCAAGCGGATTTTTCGTCCCTGAATGCCGCCCGCCGCATTGATCTCGTCAGTCGCCATCTTCATGCCGTTGGCAACAGACACGCCCCAGCCTTTGATCGGACCGGAAAGGTCCTGGTGCGTACCGACCACGATTTCGTTGGCGCTGATGCCCTGATCGGTGGTCTTGGTCTGCGCCAAAGCAAGCGGTGCGGAAAGAACGAACGCGGCGCCGGCAACGGCCGCCGTGCAGATGCGATAGGTCATAGATCTTCCTCCCTGGATGGTCCCGCGCTTTTGTGGCGGGGTGCTTTACTTCGCGTCGCTTACGGTACGCGATTTTACCGGGATTCTATCGCAGGCGCGGCGCAGCGTCAAAAACCGCTGCAAACGTCCTTTAGGCCGCCGACGCGCTACGATACATGTCATCTATCTCCTTGCGGTATTTCTCGTTAACGAATTTGCGCTTGAGCTTCATGGTCGGCGTCAGCTCGTCGTCTTCCGGCGTCAGTTGCTGCTCGATCAGATAGAAGCGCTTGATGGTCTCGACCCGCGCGAAGCCTGAGTTGACTCGCTCAATCTCATTCCAGATCAGATCGCGTACTTCCGCGGAGCGGCACAAACTCGCATAGTTCGTGAACGGCACGGCGTTGTCCTGGGCGAATTTTTCGACGTTCTCGAGATCGATCATGACCAGACAGGTCAAGTACGGACGCCGGTCGCCGACAACGACGGCGTCGCTGATATAGGGCGAGAATTTGAGCTCGTTTTCGATTTCCGAAGGCGTGATGTTCTTGCCGCCGGCGGTGATAATAATGTCCTTCATGCGGTCGGTGATCCGCACATAGCCTTCGTTGTCGATCAGGCCGACGTCGCCGGTATGCAGCCAGCCGTCGCGATCGATGGTTTCGGCGGTGCGCTCGGGCTGATTGAAATAACCCATGAAGACGAAGTCGCCGCGGATCAAAATCTCGCCATCGGGCGAAATCTTCACTTCGCCATAGGGGACCGACTTCCCGACGGTGCCGAGCTTGATCGCATCCGGCGGCATGACGGTCGCGAGCCCGGTATTCTCCGTCTGACCGTAGACTTCATACATGTTTAAGCCGAGCGCCAAGTACCAGCGGACCAGATCGGGCGATATCGGCGCGGCCCCGGTCCACAGCCAACGGCAGCGGTCGAGACCGAGCATGACGCGGATATTGCGCAGCACCAGCAGATAGGCGGCGGCGAACGCGGCGCGCTGCAGCAAGGTGGGCAACCGCCGCTCGAGCCGCGCATTGGCGATGCGATATCCGGCCGAGATCGCCAACCGGTAGGCCCAGCGCTCAAGCGCGGTCGCGTCCTTAAGCGCGATGGTTATGGCCGAGTAGAGCCGCTCCCAGACCCGCGGCACCGCGCCGAGCGACGTCGGCTGCAGCTCGCGAAGGTTTTCCAGCACCGTCTCCGGGCTCTCGGCGTAGTTCGAAATGGCGCCGGTGGCGATGCTGTAATAACAGCCGGCGATGCGCTCGGCGACGTGGCACATCGGCAGGAAGGCGATGCGCTCGTCGCCCTCATAATAGGACAACACGTCGGGTGCATGCCGCATCTGCGTAACGATGTTGCGATGACTGAGCATCGCGCCCTTGGGCGGTCCCGTGGTCCCGGAGGTGTAGACCAGGATGGCGAGATCGCTCGGCGCCCGCGCATTGACCATGGCGCCCCAGTAATGCTCGCGTCCGGCCATGCGCACGCGCCCTTCGTCCAGGAACTGCTCGAACGAGACGCACATCGGATCGGAAAATGCCGCCAGACCTTCCATATCGAAGATGACAATCCGCTCGAGCGTCGGACATTGGTCGCGGGCTTCGAGCGCCTTATCGAGCTGCTCATCGTCTTCGACGAACAAGATGCGGGTGCGCGAGTCGTTGACCAGATAGACGACCTGCTTGACGGAATCGGTCGGATAAATGCCCGACGATACGCCGCTGGCGCACAATATTCCCATGTCGGCGTAGCACCATTGCGGCACCGTGTTGGCGAGCACCGAGCCGACGTCGCCGGGCTTGAAGCCCGAGCCTTCAAGCGCGAATGCCACTTCCTTGGCGCGCTGCAGCCAGTCGTTCCAGCTGATGGTGTTCCAGATGCCGAGATGCTTCTCACGCATCGCCGGCCGCGTGCCGCGCGCCGCCGCGGCGAGCACAAAACTCTTCGGCACGGTGTCGGCAACAGTCAGGACAGCCGGTCGGGCCATGACAATGCTCCGAAAACGTTGCCGCGCGAGGCGTGGTCAGCGCAAGCCATCATCGCCACGTCTTCCTCCGCTTCCAGCGTCGCTCGCCGCGGGCCCCAATTTCCCTGGCGCCGAGATAAAATTCCTGAATGTCGCGGGTCGCGGCAAGACGAACGCAGGTATCGGCCATGACGACGCGGCCGACTTCGAGCACATAGCCGTAGCGCGCGGTCTCAAGCGCCATGTGGGCGTTTTGCTCGACGAGAAGGATTGAGATGCCCTCCTCGGCGTTGAGCCTGCGCACGATCGCGAAGATTTCCTTGACCAGATAAGGCGCAAGCCCAAGAGAAGGTTCGTCGAGGAGCAGAAGCTTCGGGCGATTGAGAAACGCGCGGCTAATGGCCAGCATTTGCTGCTCGCCGCCGGACAGTAACCCGGCGCGCTGATCGAGCCGCTGCTTAAGGCGGGGGAAGTAGCGGTAGATGCGCTCGACATCCTGCGCGACGGCGTCGGCATCTTTGCGCAGGAACGCGCCCATCGCCAAGTTCTCACGCACCGTCAAGAACGGAAAGACTTCGCGGCCCTCGGGCACGTGGCTCAACCCTAAGCGGACGATGCGGTCCGGATCGAGGCCTTGGATCGGCCGGCCCTCGAATTCGATCAAACCCTTCTGCGGATCGAGCACGCCGGAAATGGTTTTCAGGATCGTCGTCTTGCCGGCGCCGTTGGCGCCGAGCACAGTGACGATTTCGCCATGCGGCACCTCAAGGCTCACGCCGCGCACGGCCATGATGCGACCGTAAAAGGTCTCGAGATTGCCCACCGATAACAGTGAGGCCTTGTCGGTCATGACCGCGCTCAGCTCCCGAGATAAGCGGCGATAACGGCGGGATCGCGGGCCACGTCGGCCGGCGCTCCGAGCGCCAGCACCTGACCGTAATTGAGCGCCAGAACGCGGTCGGAGACGCGATTGACCAGCGTCATATCGTGCTCGACCATCAAAACGGTGATGCCGAGGTCGGAGCGGATGTCGTTGATCCAATAGACCATGTCTTCCGTCTCCTCGACATTGAGCCCCGAGGACGGCTCGTCGAGCAGCAGAAGCTTCGGCTCGGTGCACAGCGCGCGCGCCACTTCACAGACCTTGCGCACGCCGTAGGGAAGATTGGCGATCAGCTGCTCGCGGTATCTTTGCAGGTCGAAGAAGTCGATGATCTCCTCGACCCGGTGACGATCGGCATATTCGGCGCGGCGCACCTTCGGCAGGAACAGCATGTCCTGATAGATGCTAGTCGCGCGGTGGATGTGCCGGCCGACCAAAAGATTGTCGAGCACGGTAGCGTTGGCGAACAATTCGATGTTCTGGAACGTGCGCGCGATGCCAAGGTTGGCGATATCATGCGCCGGCACGCCGGTGATCTCGACATCGTCGAAGAAGATGCGGCCGCCGCTGGGTTCGTAAAAGCGCGAGATGATGTTGAAGATCGAGGTCTTGCCGGCGCCGTTCGGGCCGATCATCGTAAAGATCTCGCCGCATTCGATGGAAAAGCTGACGCCGTCGACGGCGGTGAGCCCGCCGAATTTGAGTGAAATCGAATCGAGCCGCAGCAAGCTCATCGATCCCGTTCCGATTTGACGTAAGTTTTCTGCCGCTTGAAAGTCGCTTTTTTGTAGAGCGGGAACAGCTCGAAATAGAGCTTGATCTTGAGCCAGCGTCCGTAAAGGCCGTAGGGCTCGAAGATTATAAAGACGATGATGATCACCCCGTAGATCGCGCCTTTGAGTCCCGCGGCGCCGCCGATTGCCGCAAGCGTGTCGGTCACAGCGCCGGCGTTGGCAAAGCCGAGCGTATGCGCCGCCTGCCCGACGGCCCGCGGCACGTCGTCTTTGAGAAAGCTCAAGAACGGATCGACCATCACCACAAAGATCGAGCCGAGCACCGCACCGTGGAGGCTGCCGACGCCGCCGATCAAAATGACGATGACGAACTCAAGCGACAACAACAGCGTGAACATTTCCGGGCTGATGAAGGACAGCTTGTGTGCATACAGGCAGCCGGCGAGACCGGTGATGGCGGCGCTGATCGAAAACGCGGCCACCTTGTAGACCGAGAGATTGACGCCGAGGCTCTTCGCCGCGGTCTCGCTGTCGCGGATCGCCACAAACGCGCGGCCGGTCGGCGAGCGCAAAATATTGAGCGCCAGCAGCATCACCACGACCAACAGGCCGAGGCAGAGATAATAGAAGGCGTGTCCCTCCCGGCTCAGCGTGGTGCCGAACATCACGATCGGTCTGATGCGCAGGCCGTCGTTGCCGTTGGTGACGCTTTCCCAGCGCGCGGCGACTTCCTCGGCGATAAAGCCGAAGGCGATGGTGGCGATGACGAGGTAGATTCCCGCAAGCCGCAACGCCGGAAAGCCGACCAGCGCGCCGACTACGCCGCTTATAATCACCGACAGCGGCAGATAAACGAGAAACGGGACGCCGAGGCGCTGCATATAGCCGGCGGTATAAGCGCCGATGGCGAGGAACGCGGCATGGCCGAGCGACACCTGGCCGGTGAAGCCGGCGAGGATCAACAGCCCAACGCCGACGATCGAATAAATAAAGACAAAGACGATCTGGCTCTGCAGATAGGAGCCGATGGCGAGCGGCGCGAGCACGACGAGAAGGAACAGCGTGCCATAGGCCCACCAATGACCGCCATGGCGCATCAATTTGATGTCTTGGCCATAATCGGTTTTGAAGATCGGCCGCATGCGGTCAGACCTTCTTGCGCTGATTGAGGCCGAATAGGCCTTCGGGCCGCACCATCAGGACGACGAGCAGCAGGATGTAAGCGGCGACATCCTTGAAGCCTTCCGGCAGGTAGAAGCCCGACAGCGTTTCAGCGACGCCGATCACCAGGCCGCCGGCGAGCGCGCCGGGAATGCTGCCGAAGCCGCCGAGCACCGCCGCCGGAAAAGCTTTCAGGCCGAGAAAGCCGATATTGGTGTGGATGAAGGCGATCGGCGCCAACAAGACGCCGGCAAAACCGGCGACGGCCGCGCTGATCGCCCAGATCAGTGAAAATACGCGCTTGACCGGGATGCCCATGTAGTAGGCGCCCAGCATGTTTTGCGACGTCGCCTGCATGGCCACGCCCATGCGGGTCTTGTTGAAATAAAGCCAAAGGAGCCCGCACAACAGCACCGTCGCCACGATCACCGACAGCTTGTCGTAAGCCAGCACCAGCGATCCGATATGGGCAACGCCTGAGGAAAACGGCGTATCGATGCGCAGGTCGTCGGTGCCCCAGATCATCCCGGCAACGGCGCGCAACGCAAAGCCTAATCCGATCGTCACCATGACGATGGAGAACTGCGGATAACCGAGGATCGGCCGCACGATCACGCGCTCAACCAGGCCGCCGAACGCCGCCATGACGACGAGGGCGCAGGCAAAACCGAGCCAATAATTGAAGCCGAGCTGAGCGATGAAGGTGTAGGCGACAAAGCCGCCCAGCATCATCAGATCGCCCTGGGCGAAATTGACGACCTCGGTCGCCTTGTAAATGAGCACGAAGCCGAGCGCGATCAGGCCGTAGACGCAGCCAAGCGCAATGCCGCCCACCACCTGCTGAATAAAATCCAGCATCCCCCAACGTTTCCTCGGCCGGCGATTTAAAGCTTTGCAGCCGTTGTTATCGTTTTGCGGCCAGCATAGGCGGCGCTTGCCGCCTGCTCAAGCCGCGAACCGGGGTCGCGTCGCCTTACTCGTAATAATCCGGCGGCTTCTTCTGCGCGTCGGTCTGCGGCTGGTCGTGGTTGATCCAGAGCTGGCCGTGCTCCTTCGCCAAGACGTCGGCGATACGCTGCATCGAGGCCAAGGTCTGTTCTTTGTTGAAATTGGGCCCGGGCACGCGCCGATTGTCCCAGTTGGCCTTGAAATGCGCGGCATCGCCGGAGAGCACGACAACGCCGGTCTTCGGAAGCCGCACCAGCAAGGATTGATGGCCGGGCGTATGGCCCGGCGTCGAAATAATCACCACGGAGCCGTCGCCGAAGACGTCGTGATCGCCTTCGAGCTTGGTCACCGGATGTTCGGGCTTGAAGCGCGGCGTGCCGTTCGCATTCGGCCAGTCGTATTCCGCCTTTTGCACGTAGAGCATCGCTTGCGGAAATTCCTCGACATTACCGACATGGTCGGGATGGGTGTGCGAGATCGCCATCGCCTTGATGTCGGAAGCTTTGACGCCGAGCGCATCAAGTTCGCTGGCGAGCGTCTTCGCTCGTTTGGTAACAAAGCCGGTATTCGGATCCTTTGCGCCGTCTGGGAGAGCCGCCAGCGCATCGGGAAGGCCGGTGTCCCACAAGAACCAACCCTGCGCGTGATGGATCAAATAGCAATTGTCCGACAGCTCGATCGGTACGCCCACATTGACGCCGGGCGACCAGCGCGACTGATCGGTCGCGGAGATATGGCCGCAATCCAGCACGTAAAGTTTGTCGACGCCGGCCGCCGCGGCAGGCAAGGAACCGCAGGCCGCAGCAGCGGCCGCAATCGCGATCACAATAGTCCTCATCGATTCCTCCCTCGTGCGTCGAAAGCGAAAGGCGCGCCGGCTGTTCGCTTGTTCTATGCGGCCAGCGCCGCCAAAATCCTCGCCCAGCTGCGGATGCCCTTATGGAAGTTGCGCAGGTCGTATTTCTCGTTGGGCGAATGCACGCGATCGTCGTCGAGCGCAAAGCCGACCATCAAGGAGTCCATGCCGAGCACCGTCTTGAAATCGGCGACGATCGGGATCGAGCCGCCGGCGCCGATGGTCACCGCCTTCTTGCCCCACTCCTCGGCAAGCGCGGTGCGCGCCTTACCGAGCGCCGGATTGTCAAACGCCACGTCGAAGGCCGGCGCGCTGGTGAAATTACCGAACTCGGCCGAGCAATCCGCCGGCAGGCGGGCCCGCACGAACTCGCGGAACGCCGCTCGGATTTTCTCCGGATCTTGCGCACCGACGAGACGGAACGAGACCTTGGCCATCGCCTTGCCGGGAATGACGGTCTTGGCGCCCTCGCCGGTATAGCCACCGATGATGCCGTTGACCTCGGCGGTCGGCCGCGTCGAGATTTGTTCGATCACCATGCGATCTTTTTCGCCGGCCGGAATCTTCAAGCCGACCGGTCCGAGGAACTTCTCGGCCGTCAGCCCGAGCCCGGTCAGATCGGCTTTGATGTCGGGCGGCAATTCGTGCACGCCGTCATAGAAGCCCGGAATGGCGACCGAACCGTCGGGCCGATGCATCGCCGACAGAATGTCGACCAATACGTGGATCGGATTTCTGGCCGCGCCGCCGAACAGGCCGGAGTGCAGATCGCGATCGGCGCAAGTCAGCCGGACCTCCTCATAAACGAGACCGCGCAGTGAGGTGGTGATGGTCGGAGTCTCTCGGTCCCACATGCTGGTGTCGCACACCAGCGCGAGGTCGCGCTTGAACTCGTCGGCATGGTCGCGCACGAAGGTGAAGAGGTTCTTTGACCCGCACTCCTCTTCGCCCTCGATCATCATGGTGATGTCGAGCGGCAGCGCGCCGGTCACCGCTTTGAACGCGCGGCAGGCCTCGACAAACGTCATCGCTTGGCCTTTGTCGTCGCAGGCGCCGCGCGCCACGATGATTTTGCGGCCGCCATCGATGGTCTCGATGCGAGGCTCGAACGGCGGCGTCTTCCACAGATCGAGCGGATCGACTGGCTGCACGTCGTAGTGGCCATAGAACAAGACGCGCGGCGAGTGGCCGTTGGCCTTGCCGTTGCCGGCTTTCTGTTCGCCGCTCTTGCCGACAACCACCGGATGACCGGCCGTTGGCCGTACACTGGCTTCAAATCCGAGGCTACGTAAATCGGACGCAACATAGTCGGCTGCTTTGCGGCATTCGGGCGCATAAGCCGGATCGGTCGATACCGACTGGATGCGCAGCAGCGTGAACAAGCGCTCTACGCTGGCGTCAAGATCGCGATCGATGCGGTCGAGCACCGCCGGTAGAGCATCGGATGCCGTCATCACTTCACCTTACCTTCTCATGACGCCGCCGAGCGCGCCGCGCACGACCGCTTTGCTGATGGTTCCAGCAGTCTTGCTGCCGGTGGATTTGGCAAGCTCGGTGGCAACCTGGGTCGCAACGCCGGCGGCAACCGCGCGCGCGACATTACGGGCGATAAGCTGTGACGTCGTCAGCGTCGTGCCGCGCGGCCGGCCGATGCCGAAAATGCCGGTGAACCATTGCCAAATCCGATTGAAGAAGCCGACCTGCGCTGGCGCTTGGCCGGGCACACCAGTCGACGCCGGCGCGTTGGCGCCTCCTGCAGGCGGTAGCGCGCCACCTTCCGCGAGCCGCTTCTGCAAGATTTCGTAAGCCGAATTCGGATCGACGGTGGTGTCGTATTTGCCCTTGAGCGGACTCTTATCGATCACCGCCTGGCGCTCCTGCGGCGTCACCGGACCCACCCGCGCCGACGGCGGCCGCACGATCACGCGATCGACCATCGACGGCGTGCCGTCGCCCTCGAGGAACGACACCAGCGCCTCGCCTTTGCCGAGTTCGGTGATAACCTGGGTGGTATTCAGATTGGGGTCGGGCCGAAACGTTTGCGCGGCCGCCGCAACGGCCTTTTGATCGCGCGGCGTGAACGCGCGCAGCGCATGCTGAACGCGGCCGCCGAGCTGGGCGAGAACCTTGTCCGGCACGTCAAGCGGATTCTGAGTCACGAAGTATACGCCGACCCCCTTCGAACGGATCAGGCGCACGACCTGTTCGACCTTGTCGAGCAATTCCTTCGGCGCTTCGTTGAAAAGCAGATGCGCTTCGTCGAAGAAGAACACCAATTTGGGCTTGGGCGGGTCGCCGACTTCCGGCAGCTTCTGGAACAATTCCGACAACAGCCACAACAAGAACGTCGCGTAGAGCCGTGGGCTCGACATCAGTTTGTCGGCGGCGAGCACGTTGATGACGCCGTGCCCCTGGCTGTCAGTCCGGATCAGATCGGTGACCTCGAGCGCCGGTTCGCCAAAAAAATGCGTACCGCCTTGGTTCTCGAGCACCAACAGCTGACGCTGCACCGCACCAACCGCGGTCACCGCGACGTTGCCGTAGCGGCTGCTGATCTCTTTGGCGTTTTTCGAAAGGTACGACAGGAGTTCACGCAGATCTTTGAGATCGACCAATCCGTTGCTCTGCGCACCGCCAAGTTCCGGATCGTCGTCGGCATAGCGGAAGGCGATGTTCACGATCCCTTCCTGCACATCATTGAGTTCAAGCATGCGCGAGACCAAAAGCGGTCCCATTTCGAAGATCGTGGCGCGGATCGGATGGCCTTGCTCGCCGAACAAATCCCAGAACACGACCGGAAATTCCTCGGCCGTGTAGTCGAACCCTAAATCCTTGGCGCGCTTGACGAAGTCCGGCCGCATCTCGCCATGCGCCGCGATCCCGGACAGGTCGCCCTTGATGTCGGCGGCGAATACCGGAACGCCGGCGCGCGAGAGACCTTCGGCCAGCACCTGCAGCGATACGGTTTTGCCGGTGCCGGTGGCACCAGTGACGAGGCCATGGCGGTTGGCGAGCGCGAGCGCGATAAATTCATCCTTGGCGCCTTTGCCGACAAAGATTTTTCCGTCTCGATCCGGACCGCCCATCGCCTGTAGTCCTTCGCCATCGCGCCACTTGGCCGAAGCCGCGGCCGATTTTCATCGCGACGCAATTCGATATTGCCAAAGCGCGAAAGTTTTACCAGTGCGCACGAACATACACAGCACCATCTCGGCAGCATCTTGTCACGTCGCCCGCCAATGTACATTATGGTCGGTACGTGCCGGAAATGCTGGGCTGGCGTCACACCATGGATGAACCGATCAAACGTCTCGGCACCGGCAAGATTGTCGCCGCAAATCCAGGTCTCTCGCAGTTTGTTTGAGTTCGTGGATACCGCTCGCTGTTGCGCGGTCGAGGAGGTGCAGCAATGCCGTATCCCATCTCCGACATTCGGTGCATCGGCGTAGATACGGCGCTGATCCTGAAGTCGGAGGGGATTCGGACAACCGGCAGCCTCCTCTCGCAGGCCAAGACGCCCAAGCAACGGCTCAAGATCGCTGAAAAGGTCGGCATCGACGACAAGCGGGTGCTCGACTGGGTCACCGCAGCCGACCGCATGCGCGTCAAGGGCGTGGGGTGGGAATATGCCGAGCTGTTGTGCGCGGTCGGCGTCAAGACCGCTAAAGAGCTCAAATTCCGCAATCCGCGCAAACTCGTCGACCAGATGACCGAGGCCAACGCCAAGCGCAACCTGGTGCGCCTTCTGCCGTCGGTGAAAGCGGTCGAGCGCTGGATCGAGAACGCCAAGAAGCTGCCCCCGGTCATCCGCTATTAAACAGCGACGGCCCGCAATTGCGGCGCGCTTGACTTAAGCTTGCAAGATGCGATGGCCTAAGCGATGGCCGCGACCCTGACCCAGACCACCGTTTCCGCGCCTTCAGGCGACGGCGACCTATTGGCGCGACTCTTGGCCAAGGCACGGCCGCTGGTCATGGGCATCCTCAACGTGACGCCGGACTCGTTTTCCGACGGCGGACGTTTTCTCGACCCGCAAGCGGCGGTCGCGCAAGCGCGCCGTCTCGCCGGTGAAGGCGCCGACATTCTCGATATCGGAGCGGAATCCACTCGTCCTTATGTCGGCGCGGCGCCCGTACTCTTTGCCGAGGAACAGGCACGGCTGATGCCGCTGCTGTCGGAGGTCGTGGCACTTGGCGTGCCGGTCTCCATCGACACGCTCAAGGCATCGATGGCGGCATGGGCGCTTGAGCGCGGCGTCGCCATGGTCAACGACGTATGGGGCCTGCAGGGCGATCCCGATATGGCGCGCGTGGTCGCCGAGTACCGGGTCCCGGTTGTCCTCATGCACAATCGCGACGCCGCCGATCCGGCGATCGATATTGTCGCCGACGTGACAGCATTCTTCGCGCGCTCGCTCGAGATCGCCGCGCGCGCCGGTATCGCGCGCGAGCGCATTTTGCTCGATCCCGGTATCGGTTTTGGCAAGACGCCCGAGCAGAGCATCCAATGCATCGCCCGCCTCGATGCCTGGCGCCATTTCGGCTTGCCGCTTCTGATCGGCGCGTCGCGCAAGCGCTTCATCGCTTCGATAACGCCGTCCGAACCGATGGAGCGTCTGGGCGGATCGCTCGCCGCTCACCTCCTCGCGGTCGAGAACGGCGCCGCGATTGTGCGCGTGCACGACGTGGCGCCGACGGTGCAGGCGCTCGCGGTCGCTGCCGCGATCAGGCGCGCCCAATGAGCGACACGATCTTCGTCAACGGACTGGTGCTGCACGCCTACCACGGCGTGATGCCGCATGAAGCCAAAGTCGGCCAGCCATTCGTGCTCGACCTCGTGCTCAACATCGATCTTAGCGAAGCTTCGCGCAGCGACACGCTCAAGCACACGGTTTCTTACGAGCAGCTGGTAAAGACCGCGAGCGACGCGTTCTGCTCGCGCCGCTACCGGCTGGTGGAGGCGGCGGGCGGCGCGGTCGCCGACACGGTGCTGGCACGCTATCCAGCGGTCGACAGCATTCGCGTCACCGTGCGCAAACCGCATGCGCCGATCGCCGCGACTTTCGACGATGTCGGCGTCGTCATCACGCGCACCCGGCGCGATTAGCGCATGATCCGGAAAAGTGGATACCGGTTTTCCGAAAAAGATCATGCGCCGGCAAAGAATCTAGACCATGATCCTATTCAACCCAAATGGATCATGGTCTAGCAATCATGGCTGAAGCGTTCGTCGCTCTCGGAGGCAATGTCGGCGATGTCCGCGCGACGCTCGATCGGGCCATTGCCGAATTTTGCGACGGCGAAACGGTTCGGCTCTGCGCGCGTTCGTCCGACTATAAGACGCCGCCATGGGGCGTGACCGATCAGGCGCCCTTCGTCAACGCGGTGATTGCCGTGACCACCTCGCTCCGACCGCACGACCTGCTGCGGCGAGCCGAACAATGCGAGCGGGCGCTTGGGCGCAATCGAGGGCTCGAGCGCCGCTGGGGGCCCCGCCCGATCGACATCGATCTCCTAACCTACGACGATCTCGTGCTAATCGACAAACATCTGATCTTGCCGCATCCGTATATGCTCGAACGCGCCTTTGTGCTGGTGCCGTTGGTGGAAATCGCGCCCGGTCAGGCTATCACCGGCATTAAGGTCAGCGATGCACTGACGCGCGTCGATGCGGCTGGTATCGCGAAACTGCCGCCGCGGTAGCGGTTTCCGAAATGGTCCTCCTCCGCAAAGATCGCCCGGCACGTCAATTGCAGCGGCCGATATTGGCCGTTTCGACGCCACATGGCATTTTGCCGGCGTGAGCGATGGCGACACATGACGGATAGCGAAACCCTCGAACTTGCCGCCGATTTTCCGCCCGCGACCGAGGATGCGTGGCGCAAGCTCGTTGAGGCCGTGCTCAAAGGCGCGCCCTTCGAGCGGCTCAACAGCACAACCTATGACCTGCTGACCATCGCGCCGCTCGCCGCGCGCCATGCCGAAGCAAAGCCGGTCGCGGCGCGGCCGGGCGGCGTCGTCTGGGAGGTCATGGCGCGGATCGATCATCCCGATCCGGCTTTGGCCAACGAGATTGCGCTTCGCGAGCTCAACAACGGCGCCAGCGGACTTACGCTCGTCTTTGCCGGCGCCGTCGGCGAACATGGCTTTGGCCTGCCGCCGACCGAGGGAGCGCTGGCGCGCGCCCTTGAGGGCATCGACCTGTCCGCGGACGTTCCGCTCGATCTCGATCTTTCTCCGTCGGCCGCGGCTACCGTCGACGCGGTAGCGACAAAAGCGGTCACGCTGCCGGCGCGCGGGACTGGGATCCGCTTCGGCCACGATCCCGTCGGCGCGATGGCGATTGCCGGCGGCGCGGCGCGGTCCTGGAACGAGGAGGCGACGCATTTCGGCAAGCGGCTTGCGGCTCTGGCTCGGGAGGGATTTGCCGGACCGCTGGCGGTCGCCGACGGACGCATCATTCACAACGCCGGAGGGTCGGAGGCGCAGGAACTCGCTTTTGTCGTCGGCGTGGCGGTCGCCTATCTGCGCGCGCTCGAGGCGGCAGGCGTTGCGCTCGACGCCGCGCGGCGCATGATCTTCTTTCGTCTCTCCGCTGATGCGGATCAGTTTCTCACGATCGCGAAATTCCGCAGCCTTCGGAAATTGTGGGCGCGCGTGCAAGCCTCATGCGGGCTTGTAGTCGAGCCTGGATTCGTTTCCGCCGAGACCGCGTGGCGGATGATGACCGAGCGTGATCCGCATGTGAATATTCTACGCGCCACGGTCGCCGCGTTTTCCGCCGCGCTCGGCGGCGCCGACGCGATCGCGATCTTGCCGTTTACAGCGGCGCTCGGCCTGCCCGATCGCTTCGCCCGCCGCATCGCGCGCAACACGGCGCTTGTTCTGCTCGAGGAATCGCATCTCGCCAAAGTCGCCGACCCGGCGGCCGGCTCCGGAGCCGTTGAAGACCTGACGGATCAGCTGTGCGCTGCGGCATGGTCCCTGTTTCAGGAGTTCGAGCGCGCGGGCGGTATCGCTGCCGCGCTAGCGAGCGGCCTGGTACAGCAAAAAGTCGTGGAGATTCGCTCAAAGCGCGCCGCCGCGGTCGCCCGGCGGCAGGACGCCCTGACCGGTACGACCATCTTTCCCAACCTGACTGAAGCCGACTTTACCGTCGATGCACCCACACCGCCGCGCAGCCCTTCCGTCGGTGGTGGATTACAGCCGATCCGTCTTGCCGAACCGTTCGAGGCATTGCGCGATGCATCGGATCGGGTGCACGCAGCAACCGGCGCGCGGCCCAAACTTTTTCTCGCCAATCTCGGCACGCAAGCGGAATTCACCGCGCGCTCGACCTTCGCCAAGAATTTCTTCGAAGCCGGCGGCATCGAGACCGTCGGCGAAGAAGCGATCGGGCTTGCCGGACTTGCCGCCGCGTTCAAGAACTCCGGTGCGCCGCTGGTGTGTCTGTGTTCCTCCGACAAAGGTTACGGTCTCGAAGCGGTAGCGGCGGCGCAAGCGCTGGCCGCGGCTGGCTCGCGGCACATATATCTCGCCGGACGCCCGGGCGACCGCGAAGCCGCATTCAAGGCCGCCGGCATTCAATCGTTCGTTTACGAGGGCTGCGATGTGCTAGCGACACTGACGGCCGCCTACGCTATGCTTGGCGTCAAGATCGGATGACCGCATGAGCCGCATCCCGGACTTCACGCAAGTCGAGTTTGCCGACGTGCCGGAAGCGACGCCAGGCGCGGCTGGCGAGCCGTGGCTGACACCCGAAGACGTGCCGGTGAAAGCGGTTTACAGCGCGGGCGACCTCCGCGGCCTCGATGCCCTCGATACTTATCCAGGCATCGCGCCTTATCTGCGCGGCCCCTACCCGACCATGTACATCACCCAGCCTTGGACCATCCGGCAATACGCCGGCTTCTCCACGGCGGAAGATTCCAATGCCTTCTACCGGCGCAATCTCGCCGCCGGCCAGAAGGGCCTGTCGATCGCCTTCGATCTTGCCACCCATCGCGGCTACGACTCGGATCACCCGCGCGTCTCCGGCGACGTCGGCATGGCCGGCGTCGCCATCGACTCGATCTACGACATGCGCACGCTGTTTGCCGGCATCCCGCTCGATCAGATGTCGGTGTCGATGACCATGAACGGCGCAGTGCTGCCGGTGATGGCGCTCTATATCGTCGCCGCCGAGGAGCAAGGCGTGCCGGCCGAAAAGCTCGCCGGCACCATCCAGAACGACATCCTCAAAGAGTTCATGGTGCGCAACACCTATATCTATCCGCCCAAACCGTCGCTGCGCATCATCTCCGACATCTTCGCCTACACTTCGACGCATATGCCGAAGTTCAACTCGATCTCGATCTCCGGCTACCACATGCAGGAGGCCGGCGCGACCGCTGACCTTGAACTCGCCTATACGCTCGCCG
>CAYWNY010000032.1:0-27148 GCA_964459765.1 uncultured Hyphomicrobiales bacterium
TTTGGGAATCCCGTCACCACTATTATCAGCCACAATCTGCCAAAGTAGTGCTAGCTAGTCACGCCCGCGGCAGTCGTCGCAAACAAAAGAACGGCCATCGCAGTGTAGATGGCGACCGCCGTCAGTATCACGCGGGAGACGCCGAAGCGCCCGGCGAGATAGGCGCTGAACTGGGACGCGCCGATGAACCCGATCGCGTTGATGGCAAATGCTATACTGTATTGGGTCGGCGTCAGGCCGAAGTGATCGATGTAGATGAAGGATGAACTCGCGAGAAAGGCGAAGAAGCTCGCCATACCGAACGCACCGATGAACGTCAACGCTAGGAACCGCCGATCCCGCAGCAGGAAGCTGTAGCCCGCGAGCATGCTCCTAAGACCGCCCCCTATCCTCTGGTGGGACGGCCGCGTCTCCGGAAGGACGAGCGCCACCAGCAGGAGGCCAAGCGCTGCGGCGATCGCAATCGCGACGAACACCGCCCGCCAGCCAAAGGGCACGATGAGGGCGCTTCCGATCAGCGGCGCGAGAATAGGCGACACGCTGAAGACCAGCATAACCAATGACATTAGGCGCGTCGCTTCTTGCCGCGACCGTCCTCATGGGCTGAGCCCAAACGAGGTCGTACAGTTCCTTACGGGTGAATTCGCGCTTCATGACCGGTGCTCTGCTCTACCGAAAAACTTTGCCTAGAGTGATGCCGCGCGAAGAATACCGGCGTTCAGGGTAATGGAGGAAGTCGCCCGCGACCCAAGAGCGATGATGACGCGCTGCAGATTTGAGACCCTGAGAACTTCATCCATTTGTGACCAGCACAGAGCTGCGGCGGGGTTACCGGTTGCTCAGTGCGCAGAAATCGCTCGTGGTCGTCACCCAGCCGAAGAACTTCTCGACATTGAAGACCGTCGCCGCCTGCATCTCCGGCGGCCCGGCATGGAGCGCTGCATCCTCAATGAGGATCGGGAAATATTCGAGGAAATAGGCATCGCGCAGGGTCGACTCGAGGCAGACATTGGTGGCGATGCCTACGAACAGCAGGTTTCGGATGCGCCGCGCCCGCAGCATCGCGTCGAGCGGCGTTCCCCAGAAACCACTGTAGCGGGTCTTGTTGAGAACGATGTCCTCGGGCGCGGGCTTGAGCTCCGCCACCAACTCGTAATCCCAAGTGCCGCGGGTGATGAGCGTGCCGTCGAGTTTTGGGTCAGCACGCATTAATTTCAGCGCGTTCGATTTCCACCAATTTGGCGAGTCGGGCGTGCCCGCTTCGTGACGGGCCGGCTCCCAGCCGTTCTGGAAGAAGATGATCGGGGAACCAAGCGCCCGTGCCGTCGCAATCACCCGCAAGATCTGTTCGATAACACGCTTGGCGCCAGAGACGTCGAAGCCCTGAATATCGATATAGCCGCCCGGCGAGGCATAGGCGTTCTGCATGTCGACGACAATGAGGGCGGTCTCGCGCGGCACCAGCGGAAACTCCTCGGGCCGCGCTCTGAGCGTTCGCGCATCGCGCGGCCGCGGCAATTGCTGTGGCAAAACCTTAAGCCTGCTGTCGTCGGTCATCGTCTGTGATCCCCTCCAGTTACTCGACGGCCACGCGGCGGCTGATCGCCTCGTCGATGATGGCGATGCATCGCGCTAGGCCACCGCCGACTTCGGCGTGCGGCAGCGTAGGTGCGGCACAACCTCCTGGCCAAAGCGATCGAGGCCCTCACGGAAATCGTCGAGCGTCAGGAGAATGCCTTTGACACCGGGAACCGCCGCCAGCTCGTCGAGCATATGCGCGACCGTAACCGGCGAGCCGATGAAAGTGCCGAAGTTGAGGTTGACGGCGCCTTCGCCGCCGACGATCTGCTTGACGTTGGCCGTGGGCGTGCTGTCCATCGCCGATTGCGCCGCGACATAGGCGAGCGCTTCCTCGTCGGCCCCTGCCACATAGTGCCGCCATTTCGCCATCGCCGCCGCGTCGGTCTGATCGACAATGCAAGTGAGAAGGAGATAGGCTCCAACCTCGCGGCCGTTGCGCGCGCCGGCAGTGAGCAGCCGCTCGATCGTCGGTGCAACCGCGCCTGGCGTATTGATCCCCTTGGCGATGCAAAAATTCATGTCGGCGTAGCGGGTGGAGAAATCCATGCCGGCGTCGCTCTGTCCCGCGCAAATCAGTTTGATCGGCGCCTTCGGCTGCGGGCTCAGCACGCAATGGTCCATCTGGAAGAATTTGCCCTTGAAGTCACAATGCCCGGTGGCCCACAGCTCGCGGAGGATTTGCGTATATTCGGCCAGATATTCGTATCGATTATGAAAATGTGCCTCGCCCGGCCATAGCCCCATCTGGCTGTACTCGGCCTTTTGCCAGCCGGTCACCAGATTGATGCCAAAGCGGCCGCCCGAAATATCGTCGATGGTCGCCGCCATGCGCGCCACGATGGCCGGCGGTAGCGTCAGCGTCGCCGCCGTCGCATAGAGGCTGATGCGCTTTGTCACAGAGGCAAGCGCCGCCATCAGAGTGAAGGATTCGAGATTGTGATCCCAGAACTGCGTCTTGCCGCCGAAGCCGTGCAGTTTGATCATCGACAGCGCGAAATCGAAGCCGAAGGCCTCCGCGCGCAGCGTCACCGAGCGATTAAGCTCGAATGTCGGCATGTATTGCGGCGAGTTCGTGGAGATGATCCAGCCGTTGTTGCCGATCGGAATGAAGATACCGAGTTCCATGGGGGCACCTTGCATAGAGCGGCATGCGTCCCGCACCTGCCGCAGCGAGCAGCAATAGCCGTGCCAAGCCGCCGGCGCAGTATAGCGGCGTTCCACAATTCTGCCGTACGGAGGCTCTGGACAGGACGGCGGCAGCCAGGCGTTGGCTCCGCTGGCGGCGGGACCTTGAGGCCGCGGAGGCGGCGGTTGAGAGCCTCCGCGAAGCTGCAGGTGACGCCGTCACTATCCGATGTAACGACGCAACACGTGCCCGTGACAGCGCAACACGACCCGATGTGACAGCGCAACAAGCCGAGGTTGCGGCGCAACAGGCCAACGTGGCGGAGCAACAGGCCACGGTTGCGGTGCAACGGGCCGAGGTGACGACGTTACCCGCCGCTCAGAGCGCGACGGTCTACGACAGGAAAGCGGTGGAGGGATGAGGACCATGTACGCGCGCCATGTGACGGTGCAACGGCTGTCGCGTTGCGGTGCAACACCAAATGGCTGATTTTGCGCTTTTCATTAAAAAATGAAGGCCTTAGATTTATGGCAGTAGACCCGGGGCGTCATGTCACTAGACAGCCGCCCCGAACCGGTCCTGATAGCAGACAAGGGCACGCTCGAATGGGAGAAGCTCGCCAGCGGCAATATTGCTATTCGGCCCAGTGGGATACACCGAGAATTTGTCATTTTACTCGATCAAGTAGTCGAGATCGCGCTCGAAGGCCCCCGGCGCTCCATGCCAGCGCGTGTCCGCCGGCCTTGGCAGCGGCGCCGGCGGCGTCGACCGTCCAACTGGGCGAGGACACCTTCGCGGCGCCCGATGTGACGACGCAACAGGCCTCTTAACGGCGCAACACGGCGCGATGTAACGGCGCAACGGGCGCGTGTAATCGCGCAACAGGTCGATGTAACGGCGCAACAGGATGCCGACGTAACATCGCAACAGATTAAGGTGACAGCCTCAGCGGGGGTTCAGACAGGAAGCACACTCGGAAATAAACGCCTCGAGCGCCTTGCTGCGCACGGCGACGTCTGACGAGAGCAAGTCCGGATAATCGTGCTTAGCGACCACCTCGAGATCCGCGATCGCCACCTCGACTTTGAAAAGCCGCAGGCCGCGCTTTCGGCGCCGGCGGGTCTCGCGCACCCGGCGCGCGTTCGGGCTTACGGAGTGGGTCGCTGATTCGCTCACGTTTGTCATTTTATCACAAAGAACCAGGTCGACGAGGACTAGAGCCAGTCCCAAAGAGACCACAGCGCACAGCGCACCACAGCGCATTTGCTACTCGATGCATCGAGAATTTCAGAGCGGTCTTTAGAAAAGTGCGTTTTGGTGCGTGGGTGCGCTGTGTTCCAGTCGGCAGCTATCGCGCAACCCACCATCGCTTCCCTTGCCAATCGGGCTTACCCTCGCGCTCGCGGAGCCACCCCATAGTTTCGAGGGCGGCAGCAATGCGGCGCTGGTCAGCCGCTCCAATTCGCGCGGTCTCGACGTGCAACGCTTCGCGCGCCACCTGGCCGATCGTGACCCTGGTCTGAGCATCCACGTAGTTCTTGATGCTTTCTTCCTAGACATCGGCCTCGTACCTGGCTGCCTGCTGCGGCATGATGTGCTCGCGCTCAAACTCTTTATCTGGCCACCATGGCTGGCCGGTTCGGTACCGGAAGGCCGCCTCAGCGAAGAGCTGATCTCGGTCCTCCTCGAGCGCTTTAATCTGCACTGCGCCCGCGCGCCCGAGCGAATCGGTTGACCGTCCTTGCGTCAGGTCGAGCAGCTGCTCGCGGGACAACACTCGTCCGGCGCGCTCGCATAAGACCAGTAGCAGCCCGAACTCGGCGCCGGTCAGGACGATGCGGGTTCCATTTGGGTCTTTGAGCTCGCGAATCAGGCAATCGATCCGCCATCCGGAAAAGGCGAGATGACGGGCTCGGTCAGCCGCCGGCGTTGCCGCGCTGGCGCGGCGCAAGACGGCGCGGATGCGCGCCAGCAATTCGCGCGGGTTGAACGGCTTCGACAAATAGTCATCGGCGCCCATTTCCAAGCCGACGATGCGGTCGAGTTCATCGCCTTTCGCCGTCACCATGATGATCGGCACCCCCGAATGTGTCCGCAGCCGCCGGCATAGGCTGAGCCCGTCCTCGCCGGGCAGCATCAGATCGAGCAGGATTAAATCAACGCGGCTGTCCTCAAGCAGGCGTTCCATTTTACGGCCGTCAGGCAGAACCGAAACGCGGAAATCGGCGGCGCGAAGATAACGGCTGACGAGGCGGCTGATTTCGACGTCATCTTCCACCAAAAGAATATGCGGCATGCTCGGATCCGATTGGATTTCATACGAATGGTCGGAAGGGGCCGGAGATTTTTGTTTCTAAATGTTTCTGGATTCGAGTCGGCAATATAGGGAAACAGCTTTGGCCGCATCGAGCAAGGTTCCGTTAACTGCAAATCTGCTTCCTTCCAAAGCATCTTAAAGTTGGAGTGTCTCATGTCTTCGATAGCGTCCCTGAGCAGCCTGTATCAATCGCCCTTGACCATGCTGCAAAACAAACTGACCTCCGAGGTCTCGGCCGGTACGATCAGCTCGTCCGACGAGAGCGCGTTGAGCTCGGCGATCAACACCATCAATAGCGATCTGCAGAGCGATGCTTCGTCATCGTCGGGGCCGCCCTCGCCGTCTGACATGCAGTCGACGATAAGCAGCCTGATCTCGCAGCAGGTTCAAAACGGCACCTTGACAAGCAGCCAGGCGAGCGAGTTGCAGAATATTTTCTCTAATGCGTTCGCCAATGGACCCGGGAGCGCCGGCGGTTCGGGCGGCGGTTTTGGTGGTCCTCCGCCAGTCGGCGGCTCGTCGAGCGCATCCGGCAGTTCCAGTGGCTCCGGCAGCGTCACGATCGTCGAACTCCTGCTGTCCGGAACAAGCGGCAGCTCGAGCAGCTCGAATTCGACCAGCAGCACCTCCTCCTCCAGCAGCTCGTCTTCGTCGGGCACCTCGTCGGACTCAAGCAGTTCGTCGTCGTCAAGCACCTCGTCGAATACCAACGCACTCGATGAGTTTTTGCAGCTGTTGCAGCAATCGCTCGGCACCACGGCCAATTACAACTCGAGCGGCGAAGCCAACAACACGATCGCGGCCCTGATCATGAATTATCAGAGCTAAGGCGTACCGACGATCACAGCCGATGAGCGCGTTCAAACGTCGCCCCCGAAGCGCGCTCGCGAAGGTGCCACAGCTGCTCGCCAGCTGTGGCACTTTTTGCCGAAGACGCCCGGCTCGCCGTGAGATTCATTCTCCCGCCACACGCTGCATGCGCTGGCCCATGTCGCCGACGGGTCAGTCGCGACCGGGTCGAGCCGACAACGACCGCGAACGGCGGGCAATCGGGCCGATGGCCGGCCGGCGCTTGCGGATCGGCGTCGTCGGCGCCGGCGGGACCGGCTCATGCCGCCAAAGCATTTAGGTAGCTCATGGAGGTTGTAATTCATAGCCTCGAACGTCAGCAGCCCATTTTCCTGACCGCAGACATGCCCCGAATGAAGCACGCCGCGCATCGGGCTAATGAATTCTCTATTCTCGATGTAAGGCGTTTGGGAAAATTCGGCGACAAGCCCAAGCATCGCGTCAACGTGCTTTCCCTCGGAGGGCGCTAAAGCTTCCATCTTCGCTCGGTTCTTGCTCGAGCTCGCGTTCGAAGACACCCCGGCGCTCTACGCCAGCGCACCGCGGGCGGTGGCTGCGCTGCAGGCCGGAGGTTGAGGCCGCCGAGGCGGCGCGTGAGACACTCCCCGACGCTGAAGGTGACGCCGTCACTATCCGATGTAATGACGCAACACGTGCCCGTGACGGCGCAACACGACCCGATGTGACAGCGCAACGTGCCGAGGTTGCGGCGCAACGGTCCGGGGTGACGGCGCAACAGGCCACGGTTGCGGCGCAACGGGCTGAGGTGACGACGTCACCTTCCGCTCAGGGCACGACGGTTTCCGAGAGGTAAGCTTCGATCGCCTTGGCCGCGACCTTGGCGTCAGGATCCAGCACGTCGGGGTAGCCGTGCTTGGCGATCACCTCGAGGTCCGGGACGGCCACCTCGATCTTGAACATCTGCAATTGACGTTTTTGGCGCCGGCGTAAGCTGCGCATGCGCACCGTGCTGGGGCGTGGCGTCTCGACCAATTGACGCATTCCGGCACCGTAAAGGGATTCGATAAACGAAACCCTTACTGGGCTCAAAGCCACGGAATTCGAGGTAGGCCGATCTGCGTTTAAACTGCAGTCCCCTCGCTCGGTTATATTGCGTGGTCTCTTTTGCGCAGACTGCGCGCAACCCTGCTCTCGGCTGGAAAAAAATCGACGCAGCGCATAATATCTTCTCCGGCACGGGTAATCGGGAGAACACTGGTGAACGGCGGACCGACACAAAAGGCACAAGGGAACGTCGCCCGAGTGAATTTCGACGGGCAAGGTCCAAACTCCGGCACATTAGAAATTCACCTGGAGCCGGTGCACATGAGTTTCGAAGTCTTTATGGACACGCCGCGAAAGAAATACTTGGAGATATTTGAGATCGCATGCTCGGCGATGTGGGACAGTAAAATGGTTGAAATCACCTACTGCGTGAGGCAGGGCGATAACATAGCGTCAGAGATACGGGCGCTTTGACGCCGCGGTCGCGCCGCCAATGCTAACGTTGGTTGCCACTCCGCGAAAGACTGGAGACCAAGGCATTTAGTTCGGCTCCCGATCGGTTCAAGAATTTCTGTAGGAACCGATGCGTGGCTATTCTGGACCCTCCTCATGACGGAAGACGAGCGTGTTTGGGCCCAGAAAGGCTTGCGTGCTCTGATTGGTGAGTTGCCCTACACCGCCCCCCGTGGCCGCGGCCAGACGCACCTTTTCGACCACACTGGTCAGCACCAGATCGACCGATTGAAAAGTACGCTCGACGATCGCCGACAGGACCAAGCTTTGACGCAGAAGATTACGATGTTCGTCGCGCGAGACGCTCTGATGAAGGTGCGTCAAGATGATCACATTCGCGGCGACGATGGCGCCGATAGCGATCGCAGTGCCCATAACAAGGCCACGAAGCCGATATGTCGACGATTTGTCGTCGGCGAACCGCAATCCCGGTACCTTTTGATCGATTACCAGACGGCGATAAAGCTGGGCGCACTCGCGACATTTGTACAGCGAGCGGATCAGATGGCTGCTGTCCTCATAGGATTCGACTTCGTCCAGTAATTTAGCGAAGTTGCCTGCGATGTAATCAGGTTGTTCCCACAACACGCACTGTGTCGGTTCGTGGAAGTGCACTATCTTGGGCGGTTTTTCTTCCGTCACTGAAAGTCCTTCCAAGCTATTGCGCGGAGGCGATGCTGGACACCGAGATGCTTGCAAAGCAAACTGCGCGCTACGCGGACGAAATTCAGATATTCCCTAGTTTCGAGTATCGTTTGAACGCCTCGGTCAAGCGCTGATACTTGTCGGCAAATTTCATTTCAAGTTCAGCCATTCCGTCGATCAATGCGTCGCGCCTAGTCCGCCTAAAACTGTTTGAAGGTAATGACTAATCCGTCCCTGCCTTCAATTCAGCTTGCAGTGCAGCGCCCGTCATCTCGTGCGCTAAAGTCTTAGCCACGCGCCACGTCATCATCGCCCGAATTGGAACAGGCTCTGGCCCGTGATCGGGAACGATTGCGGAGAGGGTCATTTCTACAGCGTCGTTTACGGCGCGGGCTGTGGCGCGTTGCGCAACTGGCAAATGGAATGGCGGTTCGCCTTCAACTCTGATGAGCGAAGCTGCGCCGGGTCGACGACCAATCCGCTTGGTCAGCAAGTCCAGAACGTCGGGCGCTATCAAAAGCGTGATTGGCCCTTTGTTGGTCTCAAGTTCCAGCACAAGCGTGCGGTCATCCCCGGCCACCGAAACGGTAGGTGCGTGAATGTCGTCGAAAACCTGCTCTGGCATCGCCCGCTCCCCTCCAAGTTGAAGGGAAGCCTAACTGAAGGCTTACTTGTCACAAGGGATAATGGGAAGCGTGCGTACACATCCCGCGTACACAATCTCGACAGACGCGAGAAAATTAGCTAATAAAAGCAATGGCAAGAGAACGGCAATGCTTAGCTCGCCCCTCCGACCAACCCCACCGGCCATTCCGCCAAAACCGTCCGCTATGATGGCTCGAGTTGATTCGGCAACCGCTTGATGATCCCCGCCGCCAGTCGCCGCCAAGACCAGCGTTCAAGGTTAACGTTCGCGAGGACTTTATGATGCGTGGAGCTCTTCTGATCGCCGCCATTTTCGCGTTTGTTCTCACCTGCGGGACGGCCGTTGGTCCCGCGGCTGCGGCGCCGATTGCGCCGAGCGGCACAGCCGCGAGTGGCGAGCTGCATCTCATCGCCAATGTGTGCGGCCGAAACGGTTGCGTCGCGGTGCAGACCAAGCGCGTGGTGCACACGAAGCCCGGCAGCATCGCCGCCAAGCGCATCTGAAAAACGGTTAATCGTCGACGCGATCCGCGGTACCGGACGCATCCGTCAGAGCCGCATCGATGAGCTGCCGGCAGGCGACGAGTTCGTCGAGCGCGTTCTGTAACTTCGCCCGGTCGCCATCGCTTAAGCGATGATGCTGCGGAGCGCTTGCCACGGGCGGTATTAAGGTCGGCTCCCGCCGGCCTACGGCATCGTCGGGCGGCACCGCGCGCAACGGCGCCAGACCAAAGAACGACGGTTCTTCTTTTTCGGTCGCTTCCGCGTAGTCCTGCGCATCCACCGCGCGCCCGGCGTCTTGCTCATCTTGCGCCGGCAGCGGCAGCGCGCCGCCCTTCCAAACCTCCTGCACGAAGGCCAGGCCTTCTTCGCGCAGAATCCGCTGCACGCCGCGGATGGTGTAGCCTTCGCCGTACAACAGGTGACGCACCCCGCGCAGCAAATTCACGTCGTCGGGGCGATAATAGCGCCGCCCGCCGCCGCGCTTGAGCGGACGGATCTGCGTGAAGCGGCTTTCCCAGAAGCGCAACACGTGCTGAGGGACGTTAATCTCCTCGGCTACTTCGCTGATCGTGCGGAAGGCGTCGGGCGCTTTTTCCACGAGCGTTTATTCGAGGCTCGGCTCGCCGCCGTCCGGACCGGCATTGATGCGCTGTTTGAGGATCGCCGACGGTTTGAACACCATGACGCGGCGCGGCGAAATCGGAACTTCCTTGCCGGTCTTTGGGTTGCGGCCGATGCGCTGGCCTTTTTTGCGCACCACAAAAGAACCAAACGAAGACAACTTCACGGTTTCACCGCGCTCAAGACAATCGGTGATTTCTTTGAGGACCAGCTCGACAAGCGACGCGGACTCGGTGCGCGACAGCCCGACTTTCTGATAGACCGCCTCGCACAAATCCGCGCGCGTAATTGTTTTTTTGGTCATCGCCAGCCCCGCTCTCGGCGATCAGTGCCCGTACATCTTCGTATCGTACTGAATTATCAACGATATTAACTTCTCCCGGGCCGGTCAACGGCCTAGAAGGGGGTGTCACCCAACTGTCATTCTCACCAGCGCACCAGCGCCGCCCCCCAGGTAAAGCCCCCACCCATCGCCTCCAGCAGCAGGAGATCGCCGCGCTTGATCCGGCGGTCGGCGACCGCGTCCGACAGGGCCAGAGGGATCGAGGCCGCCGACGTATTGCCGTGCCGGTCCACGGTGGTGACGACCTTCGAGGCGGGAATGCCCAGTTTGTGGGCCGACCCGTCGATAATCCGCTTGTTGGCTTGATGGGGAACGAACCAGTCGATGTCGGCGACCGTGTAACCGGTAGCCTCAAACGCGTCCTCGACCACGTCGGTAATCATCGCGACGGCGTGGCGAAACACCTCACGGCCTTCCATCCGCAGATGGCCGACTGTCCCGGTCGAGGACGGTCCGCCGTCGACATAGAGCTTCGACTTATGGCGTCCGTCGGAACGCAGTTTTACGGTCAAGACCCCGCGATCCTCGCGGCCGCCATCCAGCTCCTGCGCTTCGAGCACGACCGCGCCGGCGCCATCGCCGAACAGGACGCAGGTGGTGCGGTCGGTCCAATCGAGGAGGCGCGAGAAGGTCTCAGCGCCGATCACCAGCGCGCGCGAGAATGCGCCGGAGCGCAGCAGCGCATCGGCGGTCGAGAGCCCGAAGACGAACCCCGAACACACCGCCTGTAGGTCGAATGCGGCGCCGCGGGTGATGCCCAACTCGGCCTGCACGGCGGTCGCGGTTGCCGGAAAGGTGTTATCGGGGGTCGAGGTGGCGAGCACGATAAGGTCGATCGCCTGCGCATCGAGGTGTGCGTGCGCCAGCGCCGCCCGCGCGGCGTGCACAGCCATATGCGAGGTCAGTTCGCCGGGGGCGGCAATGCGGCGTTCATGAATGCCGGTGCGCTGCACGATCCAGTCGTCGGACGTGTCGACTTTACGCGCCAGGTCGGCGTTGGTCAGGACCTGGTTCGGCAGATAGCTGCCGCAACCGAGAACGATGGACCGGCGCGCGCTCACGAGGCGACCCCGCGCAATGCGGGTTGGGGATCCGGCACCGGCCGGCTGAGCGACGCCGTAATCTTCGCCAACAGCTCGTCACGGACGACGCCATAGCCGAGCGCGACGGCGGCGGCGAAGCCTTCGGCGTCGGTGCCGCCGTGGCTTTTGATGACGATGCCGTTGAGGCCGAGGAAAACGCCGCCGTTGACGCGGCGCGGATCCATGCGTTCGCGCAACTGCTGAAAGCCCGAACGAGCGAACAGGTAGCCGATGCGGGTGGCCAGCGACAGGTTCATGGCTTCGCGCAAATACTGGCCCATCTGTTTTGCGGTGCCCTCGGCGCTTTTCAGCGCGATGTTGCCGGCAAAGCCCTCGGTGACGACTACATCAACCTTGCCCATGCCGATGTCGTCGCCTTCGACAAAGCCGAGATAATCGAGATCGGCCAACTGCTTCTCGCGCAAAATCCGCCCCGCTTCGCGCACCGGCTCGAGCCCTTTCACCTCCTCAACGCCGATATTGAGGAGACCGACGGTCGGACGCTCCAAACCGAACAGGATGCGCGCGGTCGCCGCTCCCATGACCGCGAGATCGACCAGATGATCGGCGTCCGCGCCGATCGAAGCGCCGACATCGAGCACGATCGACTCGCCGCGCAACGTCGGCCACAGAGCCGCAATCGCCGGCCGGTCGATACCGGGCAGCATTTTGAGCTCGAATCTCGCCATCGCCATCAGCGCGCCGGTGTTGCCCGCCGAAACCACCATGTCGGCCTCTTTTTTCTTCACCGCGTCGATAGCGAGCCACATCGAGGATTTGCGGCGGCCGTAACGCAGCGCCTGGCTCGGCTTGTCCTCCATGCGCACGGCAACGTCGGCGTGCACCACCCGCGAAACCGCTTGCAGCGCCGGACGCTTGGCCAGGAGCGGGGTCACCAGCGCTGAATCACCAAAGAACAGAAACTGGCTCTCCGGGTGGCGCGCCAAGGCGAGCTCGGCGCCGCCAACGACCACGGCAGGGCCATGGTCTCCCCCCATCGCGTCGAGAGCAATGCGGACCATTTGCGACATGAATGACTGCGGTCCTAGACCTTGATCCAATAAAACGCGATCGGATGACGGTCCCTAATTTTGGGCTTGCGCATGATCCCTTCCGAAAGCCTGCGGCCGCTTTTCGGTGCCACGCTGCAAGCGATCATGCCCAAGTGCGAACCAAGCCGCGCCCTGCGCGGCCCGGGAGAATAGCGGTTCGGCAATGGGAAACAACTGCGTTCACCGCTCATCCAAGCCCTTTTTGAGCGCCGCCAGGGCGGCAAATGGACTCTCCTCCGGCGCGGAATCCGGCGGCGGTTGGAATACGGCACCCGCTTTGCGCGGATACGGATCGATCCCGAGGATGAGGAATTCGGTCGCGAGCGCGCCGAGGTCGACCGAGCCTCCAGTCAGCGGTTCGGCTTCGTCCAAATAGCGGTCGTCCGACCTTGCATCTCCACCGGCCGGCTCGCCGCCGGCATGCGGCACGAACAACAGATCGATGTCCTCGATGATCTCATTGGCCAAGGGTTCGAGCGTCACCACACAGGTCTGACCGACAGTCGCGGAAACGCGACCCGCCACGCGCAAGCCGCCGGCGACCGCTCGGGTCAAATCGAAATTCGCTTGCAGCCGCGGCAGATCGCGCGCGCCCGCCATCCTCGCTATCGCCGCGCGCGTGTCGGCGTCGGCGACGAGGTCGAAATGCCGGCCTTCCTCAGGCACGTCATCGACCGCGACCGGGACATGCCAGGGCATCGCTGCTGCAGTTTTTTGTTCAGGCATCGGCAAACGCCTCCGGGCTCGGAAACACACTCTTGTCTGCGGCGCTCACCCCGGCGACGAGCGTGTCCCCCGCTTGCGCGCTTAGCCGGTTCGCCGCCGCGCGCGCATAGCGCGCAAGCGCCACCGCCCGGCCGTCGGCGGCGGCCAAGCCAAAGATATTGCGCGCCAGCGCCTTCTCAAGCGCCTTTTCGCTGGGATCGGCGAGTGCCGCGCAATAGGCCGCTTGCCGGCCGTAGAAAGCTTCGCCGAAATGGCGCATCCGCCGCGGCACGGCCATATCGCCGACGCCCATCTCCCGCAGATTGTCGTCAAGGTCGCCGCAGAAAAGGTCGAATAATTGCTGGCCGGCAACGTGACCCAAGCCCCGTCCTGGTCCGTTAAGATCCGTCGCTGACTGTTGCTTCGGCACGACGTCTTGGCCGAGACGGCGCAAAACGAGCACCAGATGCAGCACGATCACCTCAAAACGTCCCTCGACGGTGTCGGGCACCCCGTAAGAGCTATAGAATGTAGTGCTGCGTGCCTGCGCCACGATGGCGCCATAGAGTGTCGCGATATTACGCTCGTGGCGGCGACGAAATACACTTAAGATCATAGCGATAACTCAGTTCCTTAAAGCCAGATACGTAAGCCTTCATGCAAGGCTTGGAGAACGCCAAATTGCCAAAAGGCGATTTCGGGGGTACGGCAGACGGCGGTCGGACACAAGGTAGAACGCTAGTATGCGGGGCGGTCGGGGGCACGGAGCCGGAAAGCGGCGCGTAAGAGGGTCGGCGCTCGGCTTTGCGTTCTCCTTAGCGCTGGCGCTGCCGCTCGGCGGCTGCGTGGTCGGGGAGACCTTCCAGCGCGGCTACGTGCTGCCCGATGGTGCGCTCGAGCAGATCCGGCTCGGCGCCTCGCAAGAGCAAGTGCTGATCGTACTCGGTACGCCCTCAACCGTCGCCACCGTCTCCGGCGAGGCCTTCTATTACATCTCGCAGACTGCGCAGCGCCCGGTCTCGTTCATGCCGACCACCATCACCGACCAGCGGGTTGTCGCCATCTATTTCGACCGCGACCGCCGTGTCGAGCGGGTCGCGGCTTACGGCATCAAAGACGGCAAAGTGTTCGACTTCATCAGCCGCACCACGCCGACCGCAGGCTCCGATATGAGCTTCGTCAAGCAGATATTGTACACGATCCAGAGCGGCCACCTCGGACTGCCGTTCTGATCTCGCTCACACGATCGGCAGGCGGGCGCGGCCGCGTCGGCCGCACCGCCCTCCGTTGGCCGATTTAGCCGCCGGCTTGATGCGCTAGCACCGCCAGCAGCAATAGCGCGACGATGTTGGTGATCTTAATCATCGGATTGACGGCGGGCCCCGCCGTATCCTTGTACGGGTCGCCGACGGTGTCGCCGGTGACGGCAGCCTTGTGGGCTTCCGATCCCTTGCCGCCGTAATGGCCGTCCTCGATGTACTTCTTGGCGTTGTCCCAGGCGCCGCCGCCCGACGTCATGGAGATGGCGACGAAGAGCCCGGTGACGATGACGCCGAGCAACATCGCGCCCAGCGCCGAAAAGGCTGCCGACTTACCCTGCGGGCCGCCGCCGGCGACGAAGTAGATGACGAAATAGACGAAGATCGGCGAGAGCACGGGAAGGAGCGACGGCACGATCATTTCCTTGATCGCGGCGCGAGTGAGCATGTCCACGGCTCTGCCGTAATCGGGCTTTTCTGTGCCCAGCATGATGCCCGGCTTCTCGCGGAACTGGCGGCGCACTTCCTCGACGATCGAAGAAGCAGCGCGGCCGACCGCGGTCATGCCCATGGCGCTGAACAGATACGGCAATAGACCGCCGAACAAGAGGCCGGCGACGACGTACGGATTGCTCAGCGAGAAATCCGGCGAAACGCCCCTGAAATACGGATGCTCGTCGGCGCCGCCGACAAAATATTTCAGGTCCTGGCTGTAGGCGGCGAACAGCACCAGCGCGCCCAGCCCCGCCGAGCCGATGGCGTAGCCCTTGGTCACCGCCTTGGTGGTGTTGCCGACCGCGTCCAGCGCATCGGTCGATTTGCGCACCTCTTTCGGCAGGCCGGCCATTTCGGCAATGCCGCCGGCATTGTCGGTGACCGGGCCGAACGCATCGAGCGCGACCACGATGCCGGCGAGCGCCAGCATCGCCGTCACCGCGATGGCGATGCCGAACAGGCCGGCGAGATTGTAGGTCACGAGGATGCCGGCAATGATCACGACCGCCGGCAGCGCGGTTGCTTCCATCGATATCGCCAGGCCCTGAATGACGTTGGTGCCGTGACCGGTCACCGACGCCAGCGCGATCGAATGCACCGGCCGATAATCGGTGCCGGTGTAGTATTCGGTGATGACGATGATCAGCGCGGTGACGACGAGACCGGCGATGGCGCAGTAAAACAACGATGCGCCGGTAAACGGCACGCCGGGCAGCGGACCGAAGCCGATCAGGTAATGCGTGACGCCGGCGATGCCGATGAGCGAAAGGATGCCGGCCGCGATCATCCCCTTGTAGAGCGCGCCCATGATCGACTGGCTCGCCCCAAGCCGCACGAAGAAGGTGCCGATGATCGAAGCGATAATGCAAATCCCGCCGATCGCCAGCGGATAGGTCATCATTTTCCACAGCGCATCGGTCGAACCAAAGAAGATCGCCGCCAGCACCATGGTGGCGACCGTGGTCACCGCGTAAGTTTCGAACAAATCGGCGGCCATGCCGGCGCAGTCGCCGACATTGTCGCCGACGTTGTCGGCAATGGTCGCCGGATTGCGCGGATCGTCCTCGGGAATGCCGGCTTCGACCTTGCCGACCAGATCGCCGCCGACGTCGGCGCCTTTGGTGAAAATGCCACCGCCCAAGCGGGCAAAGATCGAGATCAGCGAGGCGCCGAAGCCGAGCGCCACGAGCGAGTCGACCACCGTGCGGTCGCTTGGCGCCAAATGCAGCGTGCCGACAAGAAAGCCGAAATAAAGCGTCACGCCGAGCAGCGCCAAACCGGCGACCAACATCCCGGTGATGGCGCCGGCGCGGAACGCGATTTCAAGCCCGCCGGCGAGCGACTTGGTGGCGGCCTGCGCGGTACGCACATTGGCGCGCACCGAAACGTTCATCCCGACAAAGCCGGCGACACCCGACAGGATCGCGCCGACGGCAAAGCCGACGCCGACCAGCCAGCCGAGGAAAAAACCGACGATCAGGAAGATCACAACACCGACGATGGCGATGGTGGTGTATTGCCGCCGCAGATAGGCCTGCGCGCCCTCGCGGATCGCGGCAGCGATCTCCTGCATCTTGGCGTTGCCGGGATCGGCGCCCATCACCGACGTGGTGGCCCAAATGGCGTAGATGATCGCAAGAACGCCGCACAGAACGATGAGCCACAACGTCGTCATGAAAAACCCCGGTTGATGGAGGCCGGCGCAAGCGCGGCCCGGAAGGCAAGCGCCGCATGCGTACAACGCACATTCGGCGCAAGTTGGCGCGGACATTGCACAAAATGGCGGTCCGCGCAACGACGGCCTGCCCTAGCGCGTGACAACCGCCTGGGTCAATAGAACTTACGACACGGTCGGGCTAACCGCTTGAGCGCTTTTGACTTCTTGGCGGCGGCTAAACCGGCTCCGGCCGGCGCACGAACGATCCCCAGGCCAACAGCAGCGCGGCCACGAAGATCATCGGGAAGACGACTTCGGTCACCGCGGTCCAGCCATAGCGGGAGAGCAGCGCGCCGGACGAAAACGAGGCCAGCGCCATCGAGCCGAAAATCAAAAAGTCGTTGACCGCCTGCACCTTGTTGCGCTCGCGCGGGCCGTGGCATTCGGTGATCAGCGTGGTGGCGCCGATGAAGCTGAAATTCCAGCCGACCCCGAGCAGCACCAGCGCCAGCCAGAAATTCCACAACGCGATGCCGGCGTAGCCGACGGCCGCCGCGGCGGCGATCAGCGCTAGTCCGGTCGCCATGACGGTGCGCAATCCCAAACGCAGCATCAGCGCGCCGGTGAAAAAGCTCGGCGCATACATTGCGATGACATGCCATTGGATGCCGAGCGCCGCCTCGCCGACCGAATGCTCGCACATCACCATGGCAAGCGGCGCCGAGGTCATCATCAGGTTCATCGTCGCGAAGCTCGCAAGGCCGCAGGCAACGGCGATGATGAAGCGCGGACGAACGACGATTTTTCCGAGCGCCTCGCCGTCGGCAAGCGTCTGCGCGACCGCGGGGCGTGGAATTTTCAGAAACATCAGCACCACGGCAGCCAACGCCGCGCAGGCCGATTGCGCCAGATAGGTGGCGGCGAACAAATACGCCGGCCAGGCGTCCTTGGTCAGGATGACGAGCTGCGGCCCGATCACGGCGGCGAAGATGCCGCCGGTCAGCACCCAGGACACGGCCTTGGCGCGGAAATGAGCGCTTGCGGTGTCGGCCGCGGCGAAACGGTAGGATTGATGCGCGGCCGCATAGAGCCCGCCGCACAAGGTGCCGAACAGCAGCAACGTGAACGATCCCATCAGCATGGCGGCGCAGGAAATCAGACCCGACCCGATGCCGAAGAGCGAGCCGGTCTGCAGCGCGAACCGGCGCCCGTATGCCTTGGCCAGCATGCCGACCGGCAGCGTGCCGAACCACATGCCGAGCACCATGAAGCTGATCGGCAACGTGGCGAGTACCGGGTCGGGCGCGAGTAGCGAGCCGGCGATACCGCCGGTCGCGACGATCACCGTGTTGTTGCCGCCGGCGAGCGCCTGCGCAAGCGCGAGCACCACCGCGTTGCGCGCGGCTAGCCGATCGTCGACAATCTCAGCTGCCGGTTCGGCAAGCACTGCCATAGCCAGATTCCGTTCCCCACCGGGCGGGCGGGCCGGAAACTAGGCTATGCGACGAAAGGGTAATATGGGAAAAAACGTCTCGCAGGCATCAATCCACACGCCGCACGAGCGGTGGCTCCCATTTTCCGGTCAGCGCATCGGATTTTCGCGCGTAAAGCCGCATGGTCAGGTTGAACGGCCCCTTTGGCGCCGGCAGCCAGTTGGCTTCCTTGTCGGTACCGGGACTCTGATTTTCGAAATAGAGGTCGAGCGAGCCGTCGGCGTTGTATTTGAACGGCATCCAGCTGCTCAGCGCAAATCGATCGAGCGGATTGGCCACCTGGAATCCTTCCGCATCATAGAGCGTCACCGACCAAAAGGCATTCACCGGCGGCGCCGACGCTTTGTCGACGTGCAAGACATATTTGTTTGCTCCGTCGAGCGCCTTGCCGGCGTCGTCGGCAAGGTTGATAGGATAGATGGCGTCCTCGGGCAGATTGGCGCCGAGCCCCAGTTCCGCGACCATGGCGCGTTTCAGATAATAATTGCCGTACACACCCATCGTGTCGGTGTTCATCGACCAGCCATTCACGACGCGCGCCAAGCTCGGCAGCTTCCACGCCATGAGTTTTTGCGCCTGCGCCGGAGCATCCGCCAAGGCGTCGCGAATGGCCGGGTCGAGCTTGGCCGTGTCAAAGCTTTTGCCGGTTTCGAGACCGATCCGCTTCATGCGGGCGATGATCGGCTCGTCGGTGATATGCGGCGGGTTCACTTTCAGGAGCTCAGCGACATAGGCAAAATATTTGTCCGCGGGCATGGTGGCGATCTGAACTTTTGGTGCCGTTTTCATGTCGACGCTCGGATCGATCGATATGGCCGGCGTAACCGCGGTTTTGCCCCACTGCGATAATGGCGTGATTTTGTAGCCGGCCTGAATTTTGTGAACCGCGTCATAATCCGCCGGACCGTCGGTCTTGGTGCGGCCGATAATCCAGACAAAGGGCGTCGGCGCATCAATGCGTTCGACGCCGGCCGGCGGCGTTCCCTGCCAGGTCTGCGGGGCCACAAGGAAATTCACCGCCTTCGTGCCGGTCGTGCGCCAACCGGGCGATGCGAAAACATCGGTCCACATGTCGAGCATGGGCAGCAGATAATAGCGACCGCCGGTGTCGGGCGCCGACACGATCAATGGCTCTTTCGTCAAGTCGAGCCATGCAATCGAATAGAGGGTGTCGAAGTTTGGCCGCACCACATCTCTGAAATCGGCAGGCGGATAGGCCGGCACATTAACGAACATGTTCATCGGCCCGCGTCCGATCACCTTGCCGGGCTCGATATTGGTCGCTTGCTTGCGGGTGATGTCCATGAGGACCAGCTGATAGAAGTAGGTATACGCTTCTTGCGCGATGGCCCGTGCCTCTTCCGCCGGAAGGCTTTCCGCGCTTGCCGGTACGAGCCAAAGCTGCGGCGCTGCAATCGCAAGCGCGGCGCACGCCGATCGGAATTTATTCATGATCAGGGACTGCTGCAGGCTAGGCCTTGACGCGCCTAGTACGTCACCTTCTGGATGGCGTTCATCAGATTATCTCTTTTGTTCTTCTTGCAGTATTTCTCGACCAGCGCCTTGTTGGTCCGGAACCGCTTTAGATCGACCATCGGCTGGTTCTTGGCGGCGTTGTAATAGCCGCTCATCCAGGCGGCGATCAGCTCCTGCCGTTCCGGATCCGAACTCAGGTAGTCGCTGCAGCCCAGAAGCGACATATCGAGAATGACCTGCGCACGCGCCGGCCGCTCGGCGCTTGCGGCGCACAGCGCCGCGCCGAGCAACGCACAGGAAAAAAGCTTCGTTGCCGAGGTCATGGCGTTTCCTTTTTCATATCGGCCGCGGAGCGCGCCAGGCCGGTCATCACCAACTCCTGCGGATTGGCGGCGCACCAGGATTTAACGTTCTGCACGTTGCGCGCAGTTGAGGTTGACCCAGACATAGCCGGTCTTTTGATTGAACCAGCCGCTCATCCATGCGGAAAAAATCCGCGACTGGTCGGGTGGCATGGCGATGTATTGGCCGCAGGTCACCTTCGACATGTCGACCATAAGCTGCGCCTAGCCGACCGACGGCAGAAAGACAAAAACGCTCGCGACGAAAACGGTCGCGAGTGCGGCGAGTTTGCTGCGTTGCATGATACGCGCCTCCCGGAGAATGTATTGCGCATTCGACGGTTGGACGTAACCACGTAGACCGCGCTAAAGTAATATCGGCGACTATCCGCAATCCGAACCGAACATTTAAACAAAATGAGCCCTTTGGCGTTGTCGATCATCATCTTCCTCTTGACGCTCGCCGGCATTGGCCTCGGCACGGTGTTGCGCGCACAATTGCCGAAACATCATCTCGACAAGGATTCCCAGGATGTTGTTAAGCTCGGCCTCGGCCTCGTCGCCACCATCGGCGCGCTGGTGCTCGGCCTGTTGATCGCGTCGGCCAAAACCTCGTTCGACACCCAAAGCAATCAGGTCAGGCAGATCACCGCCGACGCTATTCAGCTCGACAACCTGTTGGCGGAGTTCGGTCCCGAAACCTTGCCTCTCCGTCAGGGCATGCGCGCCACGATGGGCGCGTTTGCCGACAAACTTTGGCGCGAGCACGAGCAAAAGTCGAACGCGCCGTTTGCCACCAACGCCGCCGCGGAACAAGTCTATGTCGGCGTGCGCGCGCTCGCGGCGCACACCGATACGCAACGCTCACTGCAAGCAAGAGCCGTGCAGGTCGCCGACGACATGGCGCAAACGCGCATGTTGCTGTTCGTGGAATCCGGGAGCGTCATACCTGCGCCGTTCCTCGCGGTGCTGGTGTCATGGCTGGTCATCATCTTTGCAAGTTTCACCTTGTTTGCGCGAATGAATCCGACGGTCTTTGTCGCGCTGTGTCTGTTTGCGCTGTCGGCTTCCGCCGCCATCTTTCTGATTTTGGAGCTGAGCCAGCCTTTCGGCGGACTGATGCAGATCTCCGGCGTTCCGTTGCGGAGCGCGCTGGCACCGCTGAGTCCCTAGAACCGCCCTGCCCTGCGCCGTCGATTCAGAAGACTTCCGCGACAAAATGGCGGCCCTTCAACGGCGCCCGGTCGTTGTATTTGGCCTTGGTTGCGCGCTTTGGGAGTTTTACTTTCGGTGGCGCGATCTTTTTGTACGGGATGCGTTTCAAAATTTCGGCAATGCAATTGAGCCTGCCGCGCCTTTTGTCGTCGGTGCGCACGATGCGCCGGGGCGCGTAGCTGACGTCGGTCGCCTTGAGCATGGCGTCGCGCGCCCGCGAATAATCGTACCAGCCGCGATAGGACTCCAGATCCATCGGACTGAGCTTCCATTGCCGCAACGGATCGCTGATCCGGGCCAAAAAACGCTTCTCCTGCTCCTCCTGTCCGACTTCCAGCCAGACTTTGATGAGAATGATGCCGGCGTCGACGACGTATTTTTCGACTTCCGGGCACACCTTGAGGAAGCGCCGCCGCGCAGCGCCGTTTCCTCGCACGGATGCATTACAATCGTCTTTGCCGCCGGCAATTTCTTTGCTTCGGCGATAAGCCGCTCATATTTCGATTCAGCGGTCGCCGAACTAAAGAAGTGCGCCGACGCGACGTCTGCGTGCCTATCGCGGTCATGACGCTGTGGCCTGCTGTTGGTTTTGTGGTTTTGGGTTGCGTGGGCGACAAGCAAATCACAAGCTCGTCGGAGTTTGCGCTGCAACGATATAGACCCCGAGATTGCTGCAGCGCGATACCTTTTCTGTAAGCAACCGCAGCATATTAACGGACGAATTGCACGAAATTCGCCAGCAGAAGTTTGTTCTGCCGCTCAATCAGTCCCTTGACGTGTATCAAATGCATTTTCTGCAACGCTTGCTATTCATCTTTGCATGTAACGCTTGTGACTGATGTTGGAATGTCTAAAACTGACTCATTCGCAATTAACAAAACGAGAGAACCATGAAAGGCCTGGAGGAAAACAACGCGGCAGCGCCTTGCGCGACGCAGGAACTGCCGCACGATTGGGCCGACCGGATCAGGAAACTGCGTTGGCTTGGGCTCGACGACGAAGCAAAACGGTTGGAAGCGGCAGCAGCTACCCAAGTACCGAAGGAAGGACGACGCGGCGTTTCTGGAGGTCCCTTCAACACGGATTAGGATGCAATGACCGATGTGATGCTGCCCAAACTGCTTGCAGGAAAAAAGGGCTCATCGTTGGTATCGCAAACGATCAATCGATCGCCTGGGGCTGCGCCAAGGTTTTTCACGCCTCGGGCGCGCACGTCCTGGTTACCTATCGCGACGAAACGCTGTATATCGACGGCGGTTATCACATCGTCGATTGACCGGCTGGGCGCGGGACGTGAACGAAAATCCGCAGAAGACTTCTACCCGTGCGATCGTGGATTTGATCGTCCAGCTCGCCTGTGTGGCGCTTCTGGCCGTATGGGCGGCATTTCTCCTGCAGCCGTTTTTCACCATCATCGCCTGGAGCGTCATTCTCGCCGTCATCCTCTATCCGTTCTTCGACTGGATGGTGCGGGTGTGGCACGTCCCCGCTTTGCTGGCGGCACTGCTGCTCACCGCCATATGCCTTGGCATTCTTCTTGGCCCGACGGCGTGGCTGGGCTTAAGCTTGGTCGAAACGCTGCAATCGATCGCCGAGCGGCTGCGCTCCGGCGACGTCTTGGTGCCGCCGCCTCCCGAATCCATCAAGACCTGGCCGCTCATCGGCGACGACGCATATAATTACTGGTCGCTTGCCTCGTCGAATCTCAGAGACGCGCTGGGTGAGGTTGCGCCGTATCTGAAATCGCTCAGCGGCAGCGTGCTCGGTTTTGCCGCCAGCACCACGGTCGGTCTGTTCGAGTTTCTCGCCGCGGTGGTCATCGCCGGTTTCCTGCTCTCTCCGGGGCCGCGGCTGGTCGATTGGGCGCGGTCGATTTTTCGACGGATCTCAACGCGCCATGGCGACGAATTTGTTGATCTGATCGGCGCTACCGTTCGCAACCTGGCGCGCGGGGTGATCGGCATCGCCATCCTGCAAGCGCTGCTCGCCGGCATCGCCTTTATCATGGTGCGCGTTCCGGCCGCCGGCTTCCTCAGTCTACTTGTTCTGATTTTCGCCGTTGCCCAGATTGGGCCCGGGATCGTCATCGTGCCGGTCATCATTTGGAGCTGGTTGACGCTCAGCACCACGACGGCGCTGATTTTTACCGCCTGCATGATCCCGGTGATCCTGCTCGACAATGTGCTGCGCCCGATTATCATGGCGCACGGACTGAAAACGCCGATGATCGTCATTCTGATCGGCGTCATCGGCGGCATTCTGACTCATGGCGTCATCGGAGTGTTTCTCGGTCCGGTCGTGCTCGCGATTGCCTTCGAATTGATGATGGCGTGGGGTAGCGAGGCCGAGGCTCATAATGCCGACGCTGTCGAGCCGAGACGATGAGCAAGATTTCAAAACAGGTTGTCGTCAAGAAGCTAACCGACGAATTCAAGGAATTCGTCATTATTGCGATTTATCTCTATGTCTTCTTCGCCGCGCTGATCTATCTGAAAGCGGCGATCCTGCAGGCACAAGGCATCGCTTATGCACATTTCGGACTGGCGGCGGCGAAAGCGCTGATTTGCGCCAAATTCGTGCTGGTCGGACAGGCACTGCGTCTTGGCGAGCGGCACAAGAACCGGCCACTGATCTGGCCGGTTCTCTACAAATCGGCGGTGTTTCTCGTGTTCTTGCTGGCGCTCAACGCGCTGGAAGAGGTCATCGTCGGGCTTATTCATCATCGCCCGATTGCGCAATCCGTCGCCGAGGTCGGCGGCGGCACGCTGCCGCAGCTCTTCGCCACCAGCTTCATCTGTCTGTTGATGCTGATGCCGTTTTTTGCCTTCAAGGCACTCGGCGAAGTCGTCGGCGAGAACAATCTCGTTCGCTTGTTTTTCGGCGGCAGAGACAACGCGTAAAAATCAGCGTATTTGCCGAAAACTCGCGGGTATTACTTTGCTGCGCCTAAGCGTAGGCAACTTGCCTTACGGACAACATCTAAATTTCACATTGCGCGGATAATGTTATCGGCCATGCGCAAGCCTGCACTCACTTTGGTTTGCGAAAACGACGGGAGGAGGCATGGTGAAATCTGCTTTGATCGCATTGCTCTTGACGGCATCTGCGGCAACTAGCGTCGCCGCGCAGGACGTGAACCTCTCGGGTCGCTATCGGTGCGTCCAAAATTGCAGAGGACCCGGCCCGGCCTACGTCACCCAGAACGGTTGGGACTTAAATCTCGTCAACGAGGTCGGCCAACCTTCGCGCGCATGGATCGATTGGGCCGGTCACATCTGGGCGGAGAATTGGCGCGAAGGCGCGGTGTTTTTACCCGACGGCGGCACCATTCAGTTCGACAACGGCGCGGTGTGGCAACGCGATCCGACCGTGCCGCAGGTGCATTGACGTTGGCCCGAATGTATTCAGCGGAGAAAAATTTGATCAATACTGAGCATCAGTCCTCGCACAGCGGCAATTCTCACCCAGCATCCTGCACTTAAACTAAGGGCTTCCAACCCTAGTGAGGCCGTGACTATTTCTATCGACCATGAGTTGATTGTATTATAATTACAACCTTACTAGCAAGCAAAACTCGCGTTTGGTTGTCATGCCCCGCTATCACTTTGTGGTTCATGCGGTCGACCACACGCATGACGATCCGAACGGATTGATCCTGCCGGGTCTTGACGCCGCTAGTGAACACGGCCATCAAATCATCGGCGAGTTAAAGCAAAGCGGCTACCATCCGTCCGGAGCGACGTTGCACGTCCTCGACGAAACCGGCCGGATGCTCCACGCGATTCCGTTCTGACGCCGCCCCTCGGCTGGCGTCGTCTTCCCAAACTAATTCCGGCTTACGATCCTTCGCGTCATTTCGCGGCGACCTGGCAATGCGGTCGGTCTCAACGAAAAAGCGGGTATCGCAACAGGCGGAACCGGATTTGCTAATCAAAACGCCAGCGCACCGAGGTGGCGCACCGTTAAGGAGCGTGTCTCCTTAACGGCGTGTGCGCCTAATTGGCCGAGCGAGGCGGAAATCTCTTCGATCAACAGATCGGCGACATGCCCGGGGCCGTCTTCGCCGAGCGCGCCCAGTCCCCACAGGAACGCCTTGCCCGCGAACGCGGCCTCGGCGCCGAGCGCGCAAGCCCGCACCACGTCGCTGCCGCTGCGCACGCCGGAATCCATTATCACCGTCGCGCGGTTGCCGACGGCTGCAACGATCGCCGGTAGCACGTCGATCGGCGCCGGCAGCAATTCGACCTGGCGCCCGCCGTGATTGGAGACGATGACGCCGTCGACGCCGAGCGCGACCGCTTGTTCGGCGTCTTGCGGATGCAGAATGCCTTTGAGGATCAGCGTACCCTTCCAGCGCTCGCGATACATGCGCACTTCGTCCCACGTGAAGGCGCCGCGCAATTCACGTTGCGCAAATGCGATCACCTCGTTGAGCGAAGCGTTGTCGCCCGCATAGGGCCGCAAATTGGCGAAGCGCGGAATGCCGTATCGACGCAGCGCATTGACCCAGCCGGGCGCGCGCGCGATCTGCGCGAGGATCGAGAGATTGACGTTGAAGGCACCGGCAATGCCCGTTGCCACTTCGCGCGGACGCGTGGTGCGCACCGGCACATCGAGCGTGAGCACCAGCACCCGGCAGCCGGCGGCTTCGGCGCGCCGGACAAGATCGAGGCCAAGCGCGTGGTTGTCCCTGGCGAGCCGATAGAGCTGGAACCAGAACACGTCGGGCGCGATGGCGGCGACCTCCTCGATCGTCGCGCCGCCGGCGGTACTCAACGTATAAGGAATTCGCGCGCGTTGCGCGGCGCGGGCAAGATGCAAATCGCCGCCGGGCCAGATGATGGCCGGGCCGCCCATTGGAGCGACCCCGATGGGTGCCGAGTATGAACGGCCGAACAGCGTCACGTCGCACGGCGGCAATGACGGCATGACGCCATAGCGCGCGACCACTTCGACGGCGTCGAGCGCCGCCCAATTGCGCTTGATCCCGGCATCGTCCTTGCCAGAGCCACCGTCGGCGTATTCGAAGGCGAAATGCGGGATGTGGCCGCGAGCGCGGCGGCGCAGATAGTCGATGCTCGGATAATGCCGGTGCAGCGACGCATAACGCGGGCTGCGCTGATTGCTTGGCGGCGTTTGTTGCCGCGCCGGCATAGCCGTCGCGTCATGCATCGGCGTTCCTCCGAAACGGCCACTATAGTCCTTTGGCCGGCGTTTTTATCCCTTGCGGGGCGACGAGACAGGCGGCGGCGTGACGATCGCCAGGGGCGTGCGCAGCATCTGCGCCAGCCGCGCTGCATAGCCACGGCCGCCGCCTTTCGCGCTTCTCCCCCGCCCGGCACGGTCCTCGTCGCGCTGTGCGCCGCCGTCATAGGCCCAGGTCATGTAAATGCCGCCCCAGGTGAAGCCGCCGCCAAACGCCGCAAGGATGAGCCGGTCGCCGGTCTTAAGCTGGTCCTCGTAGTCCCACAGGCACAGCGGAATGGTGCCTGCGGTGGTGTTGCCGTATTTCTCGATGGTCACCATGACTCGATCGAGCGGCAGCTTCATGCGCTCGGCGGTCGCTTCGATGATGCGCTTGTTGGCCTGGTGCGGTACGAGCCAATCTACCATGTCGGCCGACAGCTGATTGCGCTTCATCAGGTCGGCGGCGACTTCAGCCATGCGCGCCACGGCGTATTTATAGACCGCGGCGCCCTCCTGATGCACGTAGTGCAGCCTTTTGGCCACCGTTTCGGCGGTCGGCGGCATACGGCTGCCGCCGGCTTTTTGATGCAAATGCTTCATGCCGGCGCCGTCGGCGGAAATGATCGCGTCGATAATGCCGTATTTGCGGTCCGGCTCCACAAGCACTGCGCCAGCGCCGTCGCCAAACAGGACGCAGGTCGCGCGGTCAGTATAGTCGATGATCGCCGACATCTTGTCGGCGCCGACCACGATGATCTTCTGATAGGTGCCGACTTCGATGAACTGCGTCGCAATGGTCAGCGCATAGATAAAACCGGAACACGCCGCCTGCACGTCGAAGCTTCCGACGCAGCGGATATCCACCATGTCGCAGATCAGGTTCGCGGTGGAGGGAAAGACGAAGTCCGGCGTGGTGGTGGCGCAAATCAAGAGGTCGACGTCGGCGGGCGCTGTCCCGGTCTTCTTGAGCAATCCGCGTACCGCCTCGGCGCCCATATGCGAGGTGCCGAGGCCCTTGCCCTTGAGGATATGCCGTT
>CAYWNY010000033.1:0-26624 GCA_964459765.1 uncultured Hyphomicrobiales bacterium
CCAGCCCGCCGTCGCCCTCGACCAGATAATCCGGCAGCATGGCGATGCCGATGCCACGCTGACAGGCGCGCAGGATGCCGAGAATGTTGTTGATGATCAGATGCGGCGTCCGCGGGCCTTTGCCGTCGCGCGCCACTTCGGTGAGGTAGAGCGAGCGCTGCAGATAATTCGGCACATTGCCGCCGAGCACCAGGATGCGGTGATTGTCGAGGTCTTCGAAAGTGCGCGGCGTGCCGAAGCGCTTAAGGTATTCGGCCGAGGCATAGACGTGGAAGTGCACGGAGAACAGCTTGCGCTGGATCAGGTCCGGTTGGGTGGGCTGCCGCAGCCGTATCGCGACGTCGGCCTCGCGCATGGCGAGATCGAGTTCCTCTTCGGTGGTGAGCAGCGTGATGCGGACTTCCGGATAAAGCTCGATGAACTCGCCGAGCCGCGGCGTGAGCCAATGCACGCCGATGCCAGGCGTGGTGGTGACGCGCAAGTCGCCGTGAGGCCGCTCCCGGCTGTCGGTCAGCTTGGCGCGTGCGGCCTCAAGCTTCATGAACACGTCGTGGGCGGTGCGATAGAGCAGATCGCCCTGCTCGGTGAGGATCAGGCCGCGGGCGTGGCGGTGAAACAGCGAGACCGCCAGTTCCTGCTCGAGCGCGCTCACCTGGCGCGACACCGCCGACTGCGACAGCCCAAGCTGTTCGCCGGCATGGGTGAAGCTGCCGGCTTCGGCGGCGGCATGAAACACTTTGAGCTTATCCCAATCCATAGTGGTGCGTTCGGCTCTCGTCGGCATGGCGCAAACCGACGTTATTCCGCCGCCACGCGCGGCTCGGCCTCGCCGTGTAGGGCGAGAAACTTTTCGGCCTCGAGCGCCGCCATGCAGCCAAGGCCGGCGGCGGTGACGGCCTGGCGATAAACGTCGTCGGTCACGTCGCCGGCGGCGTACACGCCCGGCACCGAGGTCGCGGTCGAACGCGGGGCGGTCTTGATGTACCCGGAATGCTTGAATTCGACCTGACCGGCAAAAAGCTCGGATGCAGGCGCGTGTCCGATGGCGATGAAAATGCCGTCGACCGGCCGCACGATCTTTTCGTTGGTCTTGACGTTGCGCAGCACTGCCGCCTTGACCTTGGGCGGCGCCTCGTCGCCGGTGACGTCCTCCAGCACGGTGTGCCACAGCACCTTGATCTTCGGGTTGCGGTAAAGCCGCTCCTGCAGGATGCGCTCGGCGCGGAAATTGTCGCGGCGGTGGACGATGGTGACCTGGCTGGCGAAATTGGTCAGGAACAGCGCTTCCTCGACCGCGGTGTTGCCGCCGCCGATGACCAGCACCTCCTTATTACGATAGAAAAAACCGTCGCAGGTGGCACAGGCGGAAACGCCATAGCCGCGGAACTTCTGTTCCGACGGCAGATCGAGCCAGCGCGCCTGGGCGCCGGTCGCGATGATCAGGCTGTCGGCGAGATAGACGTCGCCGGAATCGCAGGCGATGCGAAACGGCCGCCGCCCGAGTTCCACCTTGCCGACATGATCGGTGACGATCCTGGTGCCGACATGGGCGGCCTGCTTTTGCATCTGCTCCATGAGCCAGGGCCCCTGGATGACGTCGGCAAAGCCCGGATAATTCTCGACATCGGTGGTGATGGTGAGCTGTCCGCCCGGCTGCACGCCCTGGATCAGGATCGGATCGAGCATGGCGCGGGCGGCATATATCGCCGCCGTGTAGCCCGCGGGCCCCGACCCGACGATCACGAGTTTTGCGTGTATATTGGCCACCGGTTCACTCGTATATGGCTGGATAATGTGGGGATTCTGGAGAGCTATGCAAGATACGCAATCCCCCCAAGCCGGAACATACATAGCCCCAAGTTCCTTGCCCCAAGGCCTCTGGCCCAAAGCTCATGACCCCAAGGCTAAGGCACAAGGCGCGAAAAACCCGCCGCGGGGGAGGTTCCGCGGCGGGTAAAGGCGACAAACCTGCGAAAACGCCTAACCGAGGGACTGCCGCCGCCCGTCGGCATGAGCTGTTCCGCAAACAGAAACGCCGCCAGGGCGGGCGGCAAGCCGGTCCTGACGGCGCTAGTGAAACTTACTTCCACTCGACCTTGATGATCTCGTAGGCGCGGGCGCCGCCCGGCGTTACGACTTCGACCTGCACGCCCTTCTTCTTGCCGACCAGGGCGCGGGCAAGCGGCGAGGTGATGGAAATCTTGCCCTTCTTGGCATCGGCTTCCGGCTCGCCGACGATTTGCCACACCGCCTTCTTGTCGGTGTCTTCGTCGATCAGCGTGACGGTGGCGCCGAACGTGATGGTGTCGCCCGAGAGCTTCGACACATCGATGACTTCGGCGCGCGCGAGCTTGTCCTCAAGCTCGGCGATGCGGCCCTCGTTGAGCGATTGCGATTCCTTCGCCGCGTGATACTCGGCGTTCTCGGCAAGATCGCCGTGCGAGCGCGCCTCGGTAATCTGCTGAATGATGCGTGGCCGTTGGACCTGCTGGCAGTGCTTGAGCTCCTTCTCAAGCGCCGCGTAGCCCGCCGCGGTCATCGGAAGTTTATCCATCGTCTTCGATCTCCGTAACTCGCAGAGACAAAATTCAAGTCGCGGGCCGAAGCGTCGTCCGGCCCCGCGGCTTGAACCCTGTCTCTACCGTGCCGTCCGCTTTGGCTGGTCTGATCTCAGATCAGAAGCGGCCGCGAAATAATCTTGCAGCGCACACACCTCAAGGTCGCCCCTAAGGTAGGCCTTGATACCCTGCGCTGCGGCGACGGCCCCTGAAAGAGTGGTGTAGTACGGTACTTTATGCAAGAGGGCTGCCCGCCGCAACGAGCGGCTGTCGGTCAGCGCCGTCGCCCCCTCGGTTGTATTGAAAACAAGCTGAACTTCGCCGTTTTTGATGGCGTCGACGATATGCGGGCGCCCTTCGGCGACCTTGTTGATCTTCACCGCCGACACGCCCGCGGCCGCAAGGTAGCGCTGGGTTCCCGAGGTTGCGAGGATGTTAAATCCGAGCCCGGTGAGGAGGTGGACAGTGTCCAGGATGCGCGGCTTATCGGCGTCCTTGATCGAGACAAAGACGGTTCCGCTTTTAGGAAGCCTGGCGCCGCCGCCGAGCTGGCTCTTGACGAAGGCGACATTGTAGTCGCGGTCGATCCCCATCACCTCGCCGGTCGACTTCATCTCCGGGCCGAGCACGGTGTCGACCTTGTCGCCGAAGCGGGCAAACGGAAAAACCGCCTCTTTGACGCCGACGTGTCGCGCCTTGGAAAATTCAAAGCTTTGCGGCGGCAGCGCAAAGCTAGCCAGCGTTTCGCCGGCCATGATCCGGGCGGCTATCTTGGCCGCCGGCACGCCGGTGACCTTGGCGACGAAGGGCACGGTGCGTGAGGCGCGCGGATTGACTTCGAGCACATAAATGTCGCCGTCCTTGATGGCGTATTGCACGTTCATCAGGCCGCCGACTTTGAGCGCCAGCGCCAGCGCGCGGGTCTGCCGGTCGATCTCGGCGATGGTTTCGGCCGTAAGATTATGCGGCGGCAGCGAGCAGGCCGAGTCGCCGGAATGAATGCCGGCCTCCTCGATATGCTCCATGATGCCGACGACGTAAGTATCCTTACCGTCGGCAAGGCAGTCGACATCGACCTCGACCGCGTCGGTGAGATAGCGGTCGATCAACAGCGGCCGCTTTTCCGACACCGCGAACTCGGAAGGCCGGTCAAGATCGGCGGCAAGCCGCGCCACATAGCGGTCGAGCTGATGGCCGTCATGCACGATCTCCATGGCGCGGCCGCCCAACACGTAGGAGGGGCGGATCACGATGGGAAAGCCGACCTCCTCGGCGATCGCACGCGCTTTTTCCGGCGAGGTGGCGATGCCGCTTTTCGGCTGCCGCAGTTTGAGCCGGTCGAGGAGTTCGCGGAAACGATCGCGGTCTTCGGCGAGGTCAATGGCATCGGGCGAAGTGCCGAGGATCGGCACTTTGGCCTTGGCGAGCGGTTCGGCGAGCTTGAGCGGCGTCTGGCCGCCGAATTGCACGATGACGCCGTGCAGGGTGCCGTTGCTCCGTTCGGTGTCGATAATCTCGAGCACGTCCTCGGCGGTCAGCGGTTCGAAATAAAGCCGGTCGGATGTGTCGTAATCGGTCGACACGGTCTCCGGGTTGCAATTGATCATAATGGTTTCGTAGCCGACGTCTTTCAGCGCGAAGGCGGCGTGACAGCAGCAATAGTCGAATTCAATGCCCTGGCCGATGCGGTTTGGCCCGCCGCCGAGGATGACGACCTTCTTCTTATCGGACGGCGCCGCCTCGTTGGCGGCGCGCCCGGCGAACGGCGTCTCGTAGGTCGAGTACATATAGGCGGTCGGCGAGGCGAACTCGGCGGCGCAGGTATCGATGCGCTTGAACACCGGCCGCACGCCGAGATCGCGGCGATGACGGGCGACGTCCCACATCCCCTGGCCGGTGAGGCGTCCGAGCCGGGCGTCGGAAAAGCCCATCGCCTTGAGCTTGCGCAGCGCGTTCGCGCTTTGTGGCAATCCTTTGGCCCTGATCTCGGCTTCGGTGTCGACGATGTCGCGGATCTGATCGAGGAACCACGGATCGATCCGGCAGGCGGTGTGGATGTCCTCGTTGCTCATGCCAAGCCGCATCGCCTGCGCCACTTTGAGGATGCCGTCGGGCGAGGGCGTGCCGAGCGCGGCACGGATCGCGTTCTTGTCGTCGCCTTCGTCGAGGCCGGGGATCGCGATTTCGTCGAGACCGGTGAGTCCGGTTTCCAGCGAGCGGAGCGCCTTTTGCAGGCTCTCGGCGAAGGTGCGGCCGATCGCCATCGCCTCGCCGACTGACTTCATCGACGTGGTCAGGACCGGCTCGGCGCCGGGAAATTTCTCGAAGGCAAAGCGCGGGATTTTGGTGACCACGTAATCGATGGTCGGCTCGAACGCGGCCGGCGTGGCGCCGCCGGTGATGTCGTTTTTGATCTCGTCGAGTGTGTAGCCGACGGCGAGCTTGGCCGCGACTTTGGCGATCGGGAAACCGGTCGCCTTCGACGCCAGCGCCGAAGAGCGCGACACGCGCGGGTTCATTTCGATCACCACCAGGCGGCCGTCTTCCGGGTTGACCGCGAACTGCACGTTCGAACCGCCGGTCTCGACGCCGATCTCGCGTAAGACCGCGATCGAGGCGTCGCGCATGATCTGATATTCCTTGTCGGTGAGCGTGAGCGCCGGCGCCACCGTGATCGAGTCGCCGGTATGCACGCCCATCGGATCGACGTTCTCGATCGAGCAGACGATGATGCAATTGTCGTTTTTGTCGCGCACCACCTCCATCTCGTACTCTTTCCAGCCGAGCACGGATTCTTCGATCAGCACTTCGGAGGTGGGCGAGGCGTCGATGCCGCGCTCGACGATCTCGATGAACTCGGCCTTGTTGTAGGCGATGCCGCCGCCGGTGCCGCCGAGCGTGAACGAGGGACGGATGATCGCCGGAAGGCCGATATCGTCGAGCGCTTCGAGCGCCCCGATCAAAGTCTTGATCTGATGCGAGCGCGGCGTGGCCAGCCCGATCTTGTCCATCGCCTCGCGGAACAGCTTGCGGTCTTCCGCCTTGTCGATGGCTTCGGCGGTGGCGCCGATCATCTTGACGCCGAATTTTTCGAGCACGCCCATGCGGCGCAGCGACAGTGCCGTGTTGAGCGCGGTCTGTCCGCCCATAGTTGGAAGGAGTGCGTCCGGGCGTTCCTTCTCGACGATCTTCGCCACGATCTCCGGCGTGATCGGCTCGATATAGGTGGCGTCGGCGAGGTCCGGATCGGTCATGATCGTCGCCGGATTGGAATTGACCAGAATGACGCGATAGCCCTCTGCCTTGAGCGCCTTGCAGGCTTGCGTGCCGGAATAGTCGAATTCACAGGCCTGGCCGATGACGATCGGGCCAGCGCCGATGATCAGGATCGAGGAGATGTCGTTCCGTTTGGGCATATCTTCCGTATCAAGGCACAAAAAAAGGGCGCGCAAGACGCGCGTCCCCAAATTCGGCGCTGGGTCTAAACCCCGCGCGCGAGCGGGGTTTAGACGAGAAAGGCCGGGCAGGGAAGGGGTTTGCGTCCGCGCCTTAGCGCGGCTGTGCGTAAAAGGTCCGCCGCGCCTGGTTGTGGCCGATATTGGCGGGCGCGAGCCGCGCCGCAAAACCAGCGGCGTTGAGCTTTTCGATCATGGCCTGCGTGGCGTAGCGCGTCAGCCCGAGCCGCCCGCGCAGCCGCCAGTAATTAGAGAGCACCGTGCGCAGGAGCCCCCAAAAGGCGGCGAAGAAAAAGCCGTTGTTCTTGCCGAAGCGAAGCAGCGCCGCCGCGTCCGTGGTCGCCGGAACTTGGGGCGGGATGATATCGCTGACGACCAGCGTGCCGCCCGCTTTCAGGAGCCGGTGAAACAGCGCAAACAGCGCGCTCGCGCCGGTCGTGGTCAGATACTGCACCACCGAGTGCATGATGATGAGATCGAGCGAATGCTCCGGCAACCGCGCCAGCTCGTGCGGGGCGATGACGCGGATTTTCGGATGATCGGCAAACCGCTTTTGCAGGGACGCGCGCACGCCGGGAGCCGCTTCGCACAACAACAGCTCCGCCGTCGCCGCGGCGACGATGTCGGCGTGCAGCGCTTCGCCCGAGCCGTAATCAAGCACATGGGCCTCACGGCCGGGGACCAGCGTCTTGATCTCGTTGGCGATCAGCCGGTAGTGCACATCCTTGTGGCGCTGGCTGACATAGATGAAGTGCGGGCTGTCCCAGAACGCCAGCCAGTCGGTGATCATGCCCACCACAGTGCCATCAGCGGGCCCTTTGGCCCGAACACCGGATCGGTCGTCGGTACCGGCACCTTCGGAATGGCGACGATCGCCTTGGCATAGTCGGCCTTGCTGCCGCGGCAAAGATTGTATTTTCCGCTCGACGGGTAGGCGCCGATAACCACGAGATCGTTGCTTTGCGAAAGCCGCTGATGTCCGGTGCCGGCCGGCAGGATGACGACATCGCCGCGCGCGAGGTCGAGCGTGCAGCCGCCTTCGCCGCCGAAGCGCACCTTGGCCCTGCCGCTCGCCACCGCCATCACCTCGTGGATCATCGCGTGATAGTGCACATACGGATAGATGCCGTTGCGCCAGATGCCGACCCAACCGTTGGCGGTAAAGGCTTTTTCGATGACCGCCTCCGGATCCGGCGAACCGGTGAGGTCGATGCCGCCGCGATAGAGAATGAACGGTAAGGAATTGTTGGGGATAACGCCGTCATCGGCGAACGTATGCGTGATCGGCGCGTCGCGCTTCTTGGCGGGTTGCATAGTCACAGTCGACATCGAATGGCTAGGTCCATCAGCCCCCGGGAGCCGAAGTTCTATCCGATATGGGGTTGAAATTGTCTAACCCGAGCGCCGCGGCACGGTATCGTTTGTGTGGCGGTTCAGAAGTCCGCACCATTATTGCCGCGGGGCTCGTTGTGCGGACTTCTGAACCAAAGCCACACTAAATCAATCAGTCGCTAGTGTCCTTTCGATTCCGAAGTTCGCAAACGAGCGTGCCGCATAATCATGCGAACTTCGGAATCGGGACACTAGAACGTCTCGCTCAGGTCCGCTTGGCAGCGCGCATCTCATCGACAAAGCGCTTGAACAAGCCGTGGCTGTCGCGCGGGCCGGGCGACGCTTCGGGATGGTACTGGACCGAGAACACCGGCCGGTCGGAAAGTTTGAGCCCACAATTGGAGCCGTCGAACAGCGAGACGTGGGTCTCGATCGCCTTGGCCGGCAAAGTGTCGCGATCGACGGCGAAGCCGTGGTTCATGGAGGTAATTTCAACCTTGCCGGTTGAGAGCTCCTTCACCGGATGGTTCGCGCCGTGATGGCCTTGATGCATTTTCATGGTCTTGCCGCCGACGGCGAGGGCGAGCATCTGGTGGCCGAGGCAGATACCGAAGACCGGCTTCGCCTCGATCAGACTGCGGATCACCGGCACCGCATATTCGCCGGTCGCGGCCGGATCGCCGGGACCGTTAGAGAGAAAAATGCCGTCGGGCTTAAGCGCCAGAATATCGGTGGCCGAGGTCGTCGCCGGCACCACCGTGACCCGGCAGGCATCGCCGGCAAGCTGGCGCAGGATGTTGCGCTTGATGCCGTAATCGATGGCGACCACGTGAAACTGCGGATCGGTGAGTTCGCCATAGCCTTTGCCCCACTCCCACGGCGTCTGCTGCCAGGTGAAGCGCTGGCCGCTGGTCACCATCGGCACGAGGTCCATGCCGACGAGACCCGGCCAGGCCTTGGCTTGCGCTTTGAGCGCTTCGACGTCGAAGCGGCCGGACGGTTCGTGCGCGATCACCGCGTTCGGCATGCCCTTTTCGCGGATAAAAGCCGTCAGCGCCCGGGTGTCGATGCCGGCAAGCCCGATGATGCCGCGGCTCTTGAGCCAGGCATCTAGACCGCGCGTGGCGCGGTAATTCGACGGCGCGGTGATGGCGGAATGCAAAATGACGCCGCGCGCGCCGGGCGTCGCCGCGAGGTTGACGGTCTCAATGTCTTCTTCGTTGGTACCGACGTTGCCGATGTGGGGAAAGGTGAAGGTGATGATCTGTCCGGCGTAGGAGGGATCGGTGAGGATCTCCTCATAACCGGTCATCGCGGTATTGAAGCAGACCTCGCCGACGGCTTGCCCGCTCGCGCCAAAACCCATTCCTTCCAGCACGGTTCCGTCGGCGAGCACCAACAGCGCGGTCGGAATCGCTTCCAACCAGCCCTTCGAATCTTGTTCATGTCCCATAAGCGGCCTACATAGCGGCACGCTGGCGCCGCGTCAAAATCGGAAGAATGCCGCGAGGCTTAAAGGGGATAAACCGCGTGGACTGGCTTTCGGCATTCGGCCTCGTTGCCGTCACCGCGATGCTCGTCTTCTATGCACTCGAAGATCGCGGCCCGATATACATTGCAGCCTTCGCCGGCGCTTGCGCGTTGGGATCGCTCTATGGATTTATGCAAGGTGCCTGGCCGTTCGGCTTGGTCGAGGCGGTATGGGCGGGGATGGCGGCGCGGCGCTTTTGGCTGCGCCGCTATAGCGGCCTTGAGCCGCGGGCAGAGTGAGGAACGACGGTGCTGCGGGAAGAAATCAACAAGGCGCTCAAGGAAGCAATGAAGGCAGGCGAAGCGCGCCGCGTGTCGACGCTGCGGCTGATCAATGCCGATATCCTCAAGCGCGAAACCTCCGGCGCCGAGCGCGTCTCGCTCAACGACGCCGATATCCTCGACGTGCTCGCCAAGATGATCAAGCAGCGCCAGGAGTCTTTTGAGATTTACGAAAAGGCCGGGCGCGCCAAGCTTGCCGCCCAGGAGCGCGAAGAGATCGCGATCATTTCCTCCTACCTGCCGGCGCAGCTCACCGACATTGAGGCCGGCGAGGTCATCTCCGGCCTGATCAAGGAGCTCGAGGCGGCGACGCTCAAGGACATGGGCCGCACCATGACCGCGCTGAAGGAGCGCTTTGCCGGACGGATGGATTTCGGCAAGGCCAGCGCAATGGTGAAGAAGCTTCTGGCGGGGTAGCATTTTTCGTCACGCAATTCCCTGTGGATAACCGGGACAAGGGCGCGCCGCCCTACCGTCCGATCGCACCGCCGCCTATCTAAGCCCGTTCCGCGCTAGAGTCGGTTGCGAATCACCATGCGCTTTTCGCCGCAATTCCTCGACGAGCTGCGGGCGCGGCTTCCGGTTTCGGAAGTCGTCGGCCGGCGCGTGAAATTGCGCAAAGCCGGCCGCGAGTGGAAGGGACTGTCTCCCTTCAATAAAGAGAACACGCCGTCCTTCTTCGTCAATGACCAGAAGGCGATGTGGTTCGACTTCTCGTCGGGCAAGAACGGCAACATTTTCGACTTCGTCATGCACACGGAAGGCGTGAGCTTTCCGGAAGCGGTCGAGCGGCTCGCGACGCGGGCGGGCGTGCCGCTGCCGGTGATGACGCGCGAAGCCCAGGAGCACGAAGAGCGCCGCAAGACTTTGCACGACGTCGTCGAGCTGGCGGCCAAATACTTCGAGAGCAATCTCGCGGCGCGCACCGGCGCACGCGGCCGCGGCTATCTCTCCGATCGCGGCATCGCCTCCGCGACGCAGCTGAAGTTCCGGATCGGCTATGCGTCGGCCGACCAGTATGCGCTCAAAGAACATCTCGGCGGCCACAAGATTTCGGCCGAGGACATGGTGGAAGTGGGGCTCCTGGTCGCCAGCGAGGACATCGCGGTGCCTTACGATCGCTTCCGCGATCGCGTGATGTTTCCAATTAGCGACTGGCGCGGGCGGGTGATTGCATTCGGCGGCCGCGCGCTGGAGAAGGACGTGCCGGCGAAGTATCTCAATTCGCCGGAGACGCCGCTCTTCCACAAAGGCGGCACGCTCTACAACATCGCCGCCGCGCGCCAAGCCGCGCATAACGGCTCAGCCTTGATCGCGGTCGAGGGCTATATCGACGTCATCGCCATGGTCACCGCCGGCTATGAGGCGACGGTGGCGCCGCTCGGCACCGCGCTCACCGCCGACCAATTGGCGCTGATGTGGCGGATGGCGGACGAGCCGATCCTCTGCTTCGACGGCGACGACGCCGGGCGCCGCGCCGCCTACCGCGCCATCGATATCGCGTTGCCGCTAATCAAGCCGGGCAAGAGCCTGAAATTCGCCGCGCTGCCGGACGGACAGGACCCCGACGATCTGGTGCGCTCCGCCGGCCGCGAAGCGGTCGACGACGTGCTCGCCGCCGCGCGTCCGCTTGCCGACATGCTGTGGGCGCGCGAAAGCGAAGCCGGACAGTTTGCGACGCCGGAGCGCCGCGCGGCGCTGGAAGCTCGGCTTGCCGAAGTGACCTCGACCATCGCCGACGAGACGGTGCGGCGGTACTACCGAGCGCATTTCACGCCGCTGTTGCGGTCGCTGTTTGCGCCGCTCGATGTCGGGCCGCGTCGCGGCTTCGACCAAACGTCGCGCGGGGGATCGGCACAGCGAATGGCGCGCCCGCGTCGCCGCGACGAGGGTTATGTGGCGGCAAGCCCGCATCTCGCCGGTGGGCCGCTGCATCGCGGCCATCGCACCGCGATCCCGCGCCGCGAAGCGTTGATCCTGCAGCTGGCGCTCAACCATCCCTGGCTGTTGCACGACCGGCTGGAGGAATTGGCCGAAACCGAGTTTCGGCATTCCGATACCAGGAAGCTCAAAGCGGCGCTGATCGACATCGTCGCCCATTCCCTGGCCGAAGAATCCTCTCAGCCCGGTGCGCACCACAGCGGACAACCCGAGGGCGACGACGCCCCTCGCCGCGCGCAAGCCGACCGCACCGCGCTTGCCGAAGCGCTCACTCGCCTCGGCCATGCCGACATCCTCGCCCGCATTGAGCGCTCGATCACTACGCCCTCGGTCTGGGGGGCGCGGGCGGCGGCCGACGAGAGCGATGTTTTGCACACCTGGAAGCAGCTTCTTGCCTTGCATCGGCAATGGCATTCCCTAACTAGGGAGCTGAAGGACGCGGAATTGGCGCTCGGCCAGGATAACAGCGAGGCTAATTACACTCGCCTGATCGACGTAAAGTCCCGGCTGTCCACGCTCGATGGAACCGAAGCGCTGATCGAAGGCTTCGGCGACCGCTCGGGCCGGCCGGCACGGTCCTTGTAGGGGCAAGCCTTGTAGGGGAAGTGGGACGTACTCGGGCTAACCCTCCCCCTTTAAGGGAGGGCGGATAGAGTGGACGCCCGGCGAGCGGCGGAATAAGAGAGCGCGCGCGGGGCGTAACAGGGTTAGTCGGAGCTTAACGGAGTTCCGGGACAAGTAAGGGGCTCGATTCGGGGGCGCCGCAGCGCGCTGCCCGTTTTTGGCCGCGATTATAGGCACTTGAGCCTCAAATCCGGCCTCGGAGGTGACCACCCCCGCCCGGGCGATTCATTCGCCATAGGGTAGGGGCGATGAAATGCGTAGGGCCGCATGGCGCGCGGTGGGACGGCGTGACTGGAGACGAAGATGGCGACCAAGACCGTTAGCATCAAAACAATCGCGACCAAGGCCAAGTTTGCGGCGCAAAAGGCCGCCCCGCAGAAGGACGGCGAGACCCCGGAAAAGGACGCGCCCGAGACCCCCGACGCACCGCTGCCGCTCCTCGATCTCTCCGACGCCGCCGTCAAGAAGATGATCAAGCAGGCGAAGAAGCGCGGCTATGTCACCTATGAGCAGCTCAACTCGGTAATGCCGTCGGAGGAAGTGACCTCCGAGCAGATCGAAGACATCCTCGCCATGATGAGCGAGATGGGCATCAACGTCGTCGAGACCGAAGAAGCCGAGGCCGAAGAGGGCGAAGAAGGCGCCCGCGAGGAGGAAGAGGAAGAAGCGGAGGGCGGCGAGCTGGTCGAAGTCCAGCAGAAGACCCCGGCCAAATCCGAGGCTAAGGAACCGGCCGAGCGCACCGACGATCCGGTGCGCATGTATTTGCGCGAAATGGGTTCGGTGGAACTCCTCTCCCGCGAGGGCGAAATCGCCATCGCCAAGCGGATCGAGGCCGGCCGCGAAGCGATGATCGCCGGGCTGTGCGAAAGCCCGCTCACCTTTCAGGCCGTGATCATTTGGCGCGACGAGCTGAACGAAGGCAAAGTCTTCCTGCGCGACATCATCGATCTCGAAGCCACTTACGCCGGCCCCGACGCCAAGAACGTGGCGCCGGTCGGCGCGCCCGGCGATCCGAATGCGCCGGCTGTCCCCGGCGTACCCGGCTTTGCGCCGGCGCCGCCGCAAGCCGTCGCGCCGCCGTCGGCGCCGCCCGCCGCCACCCCGTTCAAGCCGCAAGCGCCGACCAACGGCGCCGCCGCACCCGACGGTGAGCGCGACGAAGCGCTGGAAGCCGCCATCAGCGAAGCCGAGATGGACGAGGACGATCTCGAAAACTCGATGTCGCTTGCCGCAATCGAAGCCGAGCTCAAACCCCGCGTGCTCGAGACTTTCGACAACATCGCCGACACGTTCAAGCGGCTGCGCCGCCTGCAAGAGCTCGACATCCAGGGCAAGCTCAAGAACGAGACGCTTTCGCCCGCGCAGGAGCGCAAGTCGAAGAAGCTCAAGGAAGAGATTATTCAAGAGGTCAAGTCGCTGCGGCTCAATCAGCTGCGCATCGATACGCTGGTCGAGCACCTCTACGATATCAACAAGCGCCTGGTCGGCCACGAAGGCCGCCTGATGCGGCTTGCCGAAAGCCACGGCGTCGCCCGCGAGGATTTCCTCAAGAACTATCAGGGCTCCGAACTCGATCCGCGCTGGCTCAACCGGGTATCGAAACTTTCGGCCAAGGGCTGGAAGAATCTGGTCGCCCGCGACAAGGACCGCATCAAGGACCTGCGCACGCAAATCCACACGCTCGCCACCGAGACCGGGCTCGAGATCGGCGAATTCCGCAAGATCGTGCACATGGTGCAGAAGGGCGAGCGCGAGGCGCGCCAGGCCAAGAAGGAAATGGTGGAGGCGAACCTGCGCCTCGTCATCTCCATCGCCAAGAAATACACCAACCGCGGCCTGCAATTCCTCGACCTGATCCAGGAAGGCAATATCGGGCTGATGAAGGCGGTCGATAAATTCGAATATCGCCGCGGCTATAAATTCTCGACCTACGCCACGTGGTGGATCCGCCAGGCGATCACGCGTTCTATTGCGGACCAAGCGCGCACCATCCGCATCCCCGTGCACATGATCGAGACCATCAACAAGATCGTGCGCACGAGCCGTCAGATGCTCAACGAGATCGGCCGCGAGCCGACGCCCGAAGAGCTTGCCGAAAAGCTTGGCATGCCGCTCGAGAAGGTGCGCAAGGTCTTAAAGATCGCCAAAGAGCCGTTGTCGCTCGAGACCCCGATCGGTGATGAGGAAGACTCGCACCTCGGCGACTTCATCGAGGACAAGAACGCGATCCTGCCGATCGACGCCGCCATTCAGTCGAATCTGCGCGAGACCACGACGCGGGTGCTCGCTTCGCTCACGCCGCGCGAAGAGCGCGTGCTGCGCATGCGTTTTGGCATCGGCATGAATACCGACCACACGCTGGAAGAAGTCGGGCAACAGTTCTCTGTTACGCGCGAAAGAATCCGGCAGATCGAGGCCAAGGCGCTGCGGAAGTTGAAGCATCCCTCCCGTTCCAGAAAACTGCGAAGTTTTCTGGACAACTAGCCGGAGCGCGCCGGTGGCCGGCGCGCGAAGCCCTCGGGCTTGATCCGAGGGACCGAGCCGGTCGCGCAAATTGCGCTCGTTCCTCGATAACTAACTCAAACGTCATTGCCGGGCTTGACCCGGCAATCCATGCGGCAAAACGGCGGGCTAAGGTCCGTCGTTTATTCGTCGCGGCTGGGTTGTTGTACGCTCGCTAGTGTATACTGGGCGTTGCATGCCGAGTCGCAGAACATCGCTGTTTATCGGCCACGCTGACCCAGAGGATAAAGGGTGACTGCGATCTTGCTGTCGTGTTGTCTGACGTGATGGGTCTCACAAAGATCAATTTTAATTCTTGCCTCTACAATGATCGGCTTCCAGTCACGATCAAATTCGCCAATGCCGTCGGTGATGTGCTCGTGGCGGCACCTCTCGATAGCGAGCCGAGGCTGCCCTTTAAATTTTACATATAGCCAATCACCCGCGTGAGGCGGGATTTGCGACATTCAGTGCGTGTCGCTGCCCCACCCGCGCGACGCCGGGCTCGACTTCCTCGATGCCGGTCGCGCCGATCACGCGGTTTCGCCCCGCCGATTTGGCCAGATAGAGCCGCCGGTCGGCGCATTCAAATAGCGCGTCGTAATCGGAGGCGTCGTCGGCGCAGGTCGCAAGCCCGATCGAGACGGTGACGAGCGGCGCGCCGAGCTCGGAATCCATGCGGCTGGCAACATCGCGGCGGATGCGTTCGCCGAGCGCGAGCGCCGCGGCGCGCGTCAGGTCCGGCACGATGACGACGAATTCTTCCCCGCCATAGCGGTACACGGCGTCGTCGACATCCACCGTGCGCATGATGATACGGGCGATGCGCAGCAGCACGATGTCGCCGGCGGCGTGGCCGAAGCGGTCGTTGAAGCTCTTGAAGTGGTCGATATCGACGATGAACAGGCTTGCGGATCGGCCGCCGTGCACGGTCTCCTCGATGGATTTGCGGCCGTTGTGTTCGAGCCGGCCGCGGTCGAGCGCGCCGGTGAGCGCATCGCGGCCGGAGCGCGCCAACAGATCCTCATAACGCTCGCGGTAGGTCAGGAGATCGAACACGTCGCGCATGCGCGCCGCCTTGCGGTAGCGCCGCCGGGGCATCTCGAGCCGGCGCAGATACGCCGTGCTGAGCACGGCATAGATCGCGACCGCGGCCATCTTCGAGGCCCAACCGCCGAACAGCACTGAGAGCGGTGCGCCGGTGAGGTAATGCAGGCCGGCGAAGAACGCGGCCTGGTCGAAGCTCAGGATTAGCGCGCCGGTCACCATAAGCCGCAGGAACAGCCGCCGGCCGGTCGGCGCGCGCAGCCGCTCGTAGAGCATGATCATCATGATGCAGTCGGCGAACAGTACGAGCGTGCCCCACACCATCAGCGCGCCCATCTCGTCGAGAAATCCGAAATCGGCGTCGTGGCCGGCAAGCGCACCGGCGTTGTGGTAGCGCATCAGCGCAGCGAGCGCGAAGAGAAGGAGATTGCCGAGCAGGAGCCCGTAGATCGGCTGCCGCACCACCACCGCATCTTCGCGGATATAGACCAGCAAGAGCAGCATCAGCTTGCCGGTGAACAGCACGGTCGATCCGGGCGAGGCGATGATGCCGAACGGCAGCGGCACATAGAGGATGCTGGCGAGATAGGTCTCGAGGAAGTGCATCACGCCGAGCGCGCAGAAAAACGCGCCGATACCAAAGCGGTGCCGGCCGCGAAACAGCGCAGCGAGTGCGGCGAAGTAGACGAGCGCTTCCGCGGCGAGGAGCAGCGCATTGCTCGCGGTCGGCGAGGGCGGAAAAAATTCAGCGGCGAAAGTCGACACGATGCTTGCCTTTGTGGCGAGATTCGATCCGCCGATGCAAGGCTATTTCGTACCGGCGCGGGGTTAACCAGCTTCAAACCGCGCGGCTATTGGTTCCAGGATGTCCGTCACGTTTTCGTTGACAATTGTATCTCATTCGGTTACGTTACGCCATCCCGGTCATCGAGGACGCCTGTCGCGAGGGCACTTCCGATGGACGGAGCGGGAGCGGTCCCCGCGGAAAGGGTATGCAGCCTTCTCCCGGGCGGCTTCGGGCTCCGCTTAACCGGGAGAGGTGTGATCTTTGCGGATCACGTGCGTATCCCGGGAAGCATGGCCCGAAGCTGAGCGCTGGCTCGATTCAGTTCGCCTGCGTCAGAGCCGCGGTGAAGCGCCGGAAGGCGAGCGGGCTTTCGTTAAGGCCCGCTGCCGCGTAAGCGGCAAAATGGTTGGCATGCGCCTTTCGGCGCTTCGCCTCCTCCTTGTTGCAGGAAGCGAGTCTAAAAGTTGTAGCCCGGATGAACGAAGTGAAATCCGGGATGGACGTTGAGGCTTTTCGATCGTTCCCGGATTGCGCTTCGCTTATCCGGGCTACAGGCGTTGGGAAACCTCGGGCGCAGAGAGGCGCCGCGAGAAGGGTCCCATATTTCGTCGCTAACGCTCGAGAGATGATGGTGCGATGATTCTTTCACCTCTCCCCACCGGGGAGAGGTCGGCGAGCATCAAAAGATGCGAGCGGGGAGAGGGGGCTCCGCCGCCGCTCCCCTCTCCCGCCTCGCACCTTCGGCGCTCGGCACCCTCTCCCCGAAGGGGCGAGGGAAACAAATCTGCCTCGCAAAGGACGCGTAAGGATCGCGGTGAAAGAATCAGCCGAACTGGCGCTCGGCGTAATCCTTCTTCTTGGCGCCGGCGCGGGCGATGCTCTTGATCTGCAGCGGCGGACGGCCGGATTTTTCGGCGATGTCGCGGTCCTGCTCGATCAGGAACTCGTGCGCCGGCTTGTCGCCGTCGATGCCGCCGGTCAGCGCGCGCGGCACCTTGCGGTTCGAGCGCTGCGAGCCGTCTTCGTAAACGACGTCGAACATCACGAATTCGGAGTTCAGTCCCGGTTTTCTTGGCATGGTGCTGCTCCGCGTTGTTTGTTGCGCGCGTAAAGAACGGACGAACCCGGCGCGAATGTGGCGCTGGTTCTGGGACGCGCGGTGTCGATGATGCCGCGTATATAAGGCGACGATGCCGCTTTGGCAATCGAGCGCGAATCGTTAACGGGACGAGCAACGCATTATTTGATGACCGAGGGTTGACATCGCGGCGCACATCAGTAGGTTCCGCCGCCCCGATATGGCCGCGCCGCCGGCTCGCTCTGATCGAGCCCGCGCCGGATTTCTCCGGAACGAGGGCCATCCGGGCTTTCAACAAAAGTGGAGAATGAATTGATGACGCGTTTCCCGTATTATTTGACGTTGACGGCCTCCGTGACGACCTTGGCCGTGGTTTTGTCGCTGAGCGCGACGCAAAGTTATGCACAGAGCGATCCGCATGCGCACGCGCAAAGCTCGCGCTCGGTCGCGGCGATCCTGTACGATGTCGCGCAGTCGCCGGCCTATGGCGCGTTCGGCGGCTATGCCGATGCCGCAACCGTGGCCCGCGCTGGCCGCGTGGTCGCGGCCGACACCGCCCCGCGCGCGGACTATGCCGGCCTGGTCGAGCAGCACGCCGCCGCCAACGGCATTCCCGCTTCGCTCGTGCATCGGGTGATCATGCGCGAGAGCCGCTACAATCCGCGCGCGGTCAGCGCCGGCAATTACGGCATCATGCAGATCCGGCTCGGCACCGCCCGCGCCATGGGTTACGGCGGCTCGGCTGCCGGCCTCCTCGATGCCGAAACCAACATGACGTATGCGGTGCGCTATCTCGCCGGCGCCTACCGCGCCGCCCACGGCAACGAGTCTCTGGCGGTGGCGCTTTACGCCCGCGGCTATAACGCGCCGCGCGTGGCGCAGGCTGCTTCCAACTAACTTGCGATAAGGTTTTTGCGCAACGCCGGCGCGTTTGTCGCTTATCTCGCGGCGAGGCGACTTGCGTTGCGCAAGACCGTTTCTATGTGGTGCGCAGCAGCCGTTGCCGGCGGGTCGGCGTGCTAGGATTCGTAAAGCGCGTCGATTCGCCGGACGCTCCAAGAGGACGCCCCGCAGTAATGAACATTCACGCGACGCTCGGTCAGCCTTCGCAGCCTCGCTATCTTATGTGCCCGCCGCGGCATTTCGCGGTGACTTACAGCATCAATCCGTGGATGGACCCGAAGGCCTGGGCCGAACACGGCGCCGCGCTCTATGACGCCGCGCAGACGCAATGGGCCGGGCTGACGCGCGTGCTCGCGGCCGCCGGCGCCGCGATCGAAACGCTCGACCCCGCCGACGGCCTGCCCGACCTCGTCTTTACCGCCAACGGCGCAGTGGTGCTCGACGGCAAGGCGCTGTTGGCGCGCTTTCGCTTTGGCGAGCGGCGCCATGAAGAGCCGCTGTTTGCTTCGGCCTTCGCGGCGCTCAAGGCGCGCGGTGTGATCGATGAGATCGCGACTTTGCCGGCGGGCGTCACGCTCGAAGGCGCCGGCGACTGTATTTTCGATTCGACGCGGCGCGTCTTCTGGATGGGCTGCGGCTTTCGCTCCGATGCCAGCGCGGGTGGGGCGGTGGCCGAGACCTTCGGCCTGCGCGCCATTACGCTGCTGCTCGCCAATCCGAACTTCTATCACCTCGATACCGCATTCTGCGTGCTGCCGTGCGGCGGCGTCATCTATTATCCGCGGGCGTTCACCGATGCGGCGCTCGCGGCGATCCATCGCGAGGTCGCGCCCGGCGACCGCATTGCGCTCGGCGCCGCCGACGCCGCGCGCTTTGCCGCCAACGCGGTCTGTGTCGACCGCACTATCATCGTATCGAGCGCCAGCGCCGAACTTTGGCGCCGGCTCGCCGACCGCGGTTATGCGGTCGTGGAAACGCCGCTCGACGTGTTCCAAAAAAGCGGCGGCTCGGCCTGCTGCTTGACGTTGCGTCTCGACCATCGCACGCGCACAATCACTCCCGCGCAAGCCCCGGGAGCAGGCGATGTCGTTTTGGAGCGGATTGTTCGGCCGGCGTGAAGCCAACACGGACACGGCGCCGGTCGAATATAAAGGCTTCGTCATCCGCGCTGAGCCGTTCAAGAATGACGGCCAGTATCAGATCGCGGGCACGATCGAGCGCGACGTCGGCGGCGTGCGCAAACAGCATCGCTTCATCCGCGCCGACGCGTTCCCCTCCTACGAGGACGCGGCGAAGTTTACGCTCAGCAAAGCGCGCCAGATGATCGATCTGCAGGGCGAGCGGATGTTCGTGGCGTGATTAAAAGATCGTGCGCGGACGAAAAAGCGGCGCTTAGGCCGCTTCGAATTCGCCGTCGTCGGAGCGCTCGCGGCGCAGCCGCTTGATGGTGCGCTTGAGCGCGGTGATTTCGGTTTCGAGTTGAGCCACCCGCTCCATCAGCTCGGTTTCCTTCGGCGTTGCCGGCGTTCCGGTTTCGCCTTCGATAAAGCCCAGGCCGATCTCGTCGCCGCGGCGCCATTGCACCTGCGCGTTGTAGGTTTTTTCGCGCTGCGGGATGTAGAGGCTGATCATGTCCGGGATGGTCACGCCCTGGGACAGGATGATGCGGGCGCCTTCGTCCGACAAATCGCGGACCAGGCAGCTCATGACGCCGCGCCGGCGGTCAAAAGAAACGAAGCCGCGCAGGAAACTCCTTTGGCGTCTCGACTCGCGACGTTCGCTCATCTCTTAACCCCTGCGACCGAGCAGCTCACACCACATTACCGCCGCCGGGGTTAATGCAGCCTTACCGCTTTGCCATCGCCGGCGGCGATCCGCGAGGCGCCGCGGGCATTTGCGCGCGGCGCGCAAAATCCGCCCGTTGGCGTGATCCGATCGCCGGCATTGTGCGTAAAACCCGATTGGATGTAGCGTTCCGGTCCGGAACCGGGGGTTGCGTCCGGGCCTTGTAAACACGCGGCTGTCCCCATGGCGACAGGGCGGAGAATTACACTGCGGGTCGGCGCGGCGCTGGTTGCGGCCGCCGCGTTGGCGATATTGCCGTCGCCGAGCCGGGCTGGCGGCAGCTGCAGCATCGACGATATTTTGAACGGGCTGCAGAACACGCTGCAGACCATCGCTTCAAGCAACTGCGCCGGCGTCAGCGACGATCCCGCCTTGTGGGCGCCCGTCGGTGTCGCCGCCGGAGTTATGTCCGGCGTCTCGCAGAGCCAACAATTCTGCCAAGACGTGCAGAACGCGCAGAACCAGCTGACCAACATCCAGGGCGATGGCAATAGCTTGGTGACGCAGCTCAACAGCCTCGGCATCGACGCGAGTTTTCTCGCTTCGGCGTTGAGCGCGCTTGCCAGCGCGGCCGATGCCCTCTCCGTCGTCGAGTGCGCGTGCGGCCTCGCCAACAACATCACGCAGGTCGGGGGCGATCTCGGCGCCTGCGTGCAAGATGCGCTCTGCGACCTGCAGAATTTGGCGCATCAGGTCGATCCCGGCCTGTTCGGCTCCTGCAGCGGCAACATCGTCATGGTGCCGACAAACTGCACGCAGAATCCTTGTCAGAGTGACGGCGACTGCAATTCAAATCTCGCCGGCAACGTGATTTTGCAGTGTCCGCAAGGCGATGACGCTCCGCCGGTCGCGCAGCGGCCCGGTGCGAATGGGGGTACGGTCCTCAGCCAGACGGAGGGAGCCGACGCGTCCGGCAATGTGTATGTCGAGGCCTGCGCGTGCCCGGCGCCGATGGTCGGAACGTGGATTAAGGCCGGCAATTACGCGCAATGGCCGAATGTCACGCAGGATCCGAACTGCAGTTTCTTTATGTGCGAGTGTCCGTCCGGCTCGACGCTCGCGTCGAATTCGGGCGCCGGGCAATATCTGTGCGTTTGCAACGCCACGGGTCAGCCAGCGCAAGCCGGACCATCGGAATACAACCCCGACGGCGTTCCCTGTCCCCTGCCGCTGACGGGATTGCCGTGTCCGCAAGGGCAGGTCAATGTCAGCGGCAAGTGCGTAGCGGCTTGTACTGCAAACGAGGTGAGGACGCCGTCCGGCACCTGCTGCAATCCCAATCAGGTAAGCATGTGCGGCGTGTGCTGCCCGGCAGGTATGCAACCCGATCCGGCGAACGGGACGTGCCAGCCGTATCCGCCCACTCAGTAGGCGTGCAATGACACCGGGGCCCATTCAAATTCGGTTGGCCGCGGCGCTCGGTGTTGCGGTGCTTCTGATTGCTCCGATTCGTTCGAACGCACAGCAAATCCCGAACCCCGTGGTTGCGCTCGGCAACGCCGCCGTTTCGGGATTTTCCGGGTCCATACCGCCCGTTCAGATTGCGCCTGGCGCCGATCCGGGCCAGACGACGTTCATCGATGTGAAGGGACCGTCGCTGCGGGTGATCGATCTGCAGCATATGAACGGTCCGCCGACGGCGCAGCTCGTCGGCGCGCTAAAACCGTTCACCTTCAGCGCGGCGACGCTAGGCCAGGTTTTCGGCGTGGCGCTCGACGACAATTCCCCGCCGAGCATCTATGCCGCGGCGAGTTCGTCTTATGGACTGCCCATCGTCGCGCCGGGACCGGGCGGCCAGCCGCAACACATTAAAGTCGGCGCAGCGAACGCGACTTTCATGCCCGGTTTGTGGGGCCCGCAGGGCGGGCCGGGATCGATCTGGAAAATCGACGGCGTTACCGGCCGGGTCAGCCTGTTCGCCAACGTAACGCTTGACGGCCGCACGAACTCGGGTCCGGCGCTCGGCGGATTGGCGTATGACGCCGATTCAAAAGCGCTGTTCGTCGCCGACCGCGAAACCGGCTTTGTTCATGGCTTCGCGCCCGATGGGCATGAGCTTGCGCGCTACGACCACGGTACCGCCGGTCGTGCGGCGCAGGGACTGCCGCCGGTGGCGTGGAATGTGCCGCCGCCGCTAGACGTGACGGGCGCGCAATTCGACAGCGGCGACCCGGCCACCTGGAACTATGCAGCGCCCGAGCGCCGCGTCTTCGGGCTCGCGGTCTATCAGCACCGGCTGTATTACGCCGTCGCCGACGGTCTGCAGATCTGGTCCGTCGGATTGAACGCGGACGGTACCTTCGCAGACGATGCAGTCATCGAAATTGCGGTGCCGCCGTCGGCCGGCCCGACTGAAATTTCGAAAATCGCGTTCGACGAACAGGGACGCATGTTTGTCGCCGATCGGCCGGCGCCGACCGGCGCGTTCGATTTCGAGGTGCTGACGGTTCCGTCGATCGGCCGCGTCTTGCGCTATGCGGTGGTCGGCACTCTCGACGACGGCCGTCGGCTCTGGCAGGAAACTCCGGCCGACTATGCCATCGGTTTCCCGCGCGATTTGCGCAACGGCAACGGCGGCGTCGCCATCGGCTATCGCTACGACGGGAAGGGCGATTTGCTGCCGGCTTCGTGCGGCGGCTTCGTGTGGTCGACCGGCGAAGATTTGCGCGACTCGCCCGACCCGACGCTGGCCGTGAAGCTCAAGCAATCCGGTCCGCTGAATGTCGATGGAATCCAGGGCAACGAAACCTGGCGCATCCGGCGCGATGATGAGCCGCCGCTCGTATCGTATTTCATCGATTACGACGACACCTTCGACGAAGACGGCGCGCGTGGGCACTTGGGCGACGTCGCGATCGCGCGCGCTTGCCTGCCGCTGCCTGCAACGCCGATCGAGACTTATCCGACGACGCCGGGCGGACGTCCTGGCGGTCATGCCGGCGCTCCGCCTTGGGTTCCCGGAAAACCCGGAACGCCAGGAACGCCCGGCACTCCTCCGAGCTGCCCGCCCAACCAAACGCGCGACCCGGCATCAGGAACTTGCGGACAATGTCCGCTTCGAAATGTTGTCATTAACGGCAGATGCTGCACGGTCGGTTCGCTTGTCGCCAACGCGGCGTGCTCGAACTCAAATTGCCCGGCCGGACAAACCGCGGTCGGGCCGAGCAATTTCTGCTGCAGCAACGGCCAAGTTTATACCGGCGCCAACGGCGCGCCGTCGTGTTGCAGTGGAAATGTCGTCAACGGCAAATGCCAACCGCCGCCGCCGCCAAAATCGACTTGTCCAAGCGGCTACGTAACGATCGGCGCTGCCTGTTGCCTGGCCGGTCAGGTGACCTCGGCCGGAGTGTGCTGTCCGAGCGGGCAAACGCCGAGCGGACCTAATAAGAGTCAGTGCCTGATCTCGATTCCGCCGGTGCTAGTCGGCGGGCCGCAATGCTGCAGCAACGGCATGATACCGGTCGGCGCCGCACATCAGTGTTGCGCGCCAGCCAACGTGACCACGACCGGCGTGTGCTGCTCGGGACCGGTCAACCCGTCGAACCGCGCCAGCTGTCCGGCATTGAAGCCAACGCCGGCTTGCGCGGGCGGCTACACCAAGATGTCGGACGGGACGTGCTGCAACAATCGCAATATCACTAGCGACGGCAAGACCTGCGTCGCGCATGAGGCGCCCTGCGCCAAGGGCGAATTCCGCGACGCGAGCGGCGCCTGCGTGCCGGTCTTATCGGCGCCCTGCGCGCCCGACGAGGTTGTCGACAATAACGGCAGTTGCGTACGTCGCGGCCCGGTTCCGCCGTCGCCGCCGCCTCCACCGCCGCCGGGCCGGACGCAACCGCGAAAGCCGGCATGCCCGCCCGGCCAAATGCTTAACGCGCGCGGGGCCTGCGTGCGGGCTGGTGGGAGCTTGCCGCCGCCGCGCGTTGCTCCGCCTCCGCCCGGCCCTCGTCCCGGCGCGGGCCGGCCCGCAATCCGCTAAAGTAGACTAGAGAAGAGAGGACAGCATCGACCGACGGTTGGAGAGTGCCGATGAGGATGATGGCTTTATGTATTTATGCTGCTGTGACCGTGCTCGCGTTGATCGCACCCGCGGCCGGCCAAGCGCAAAGCGCGCGTGACGAGATCGACGCGGTCATCAAAGACTATCTGGCGGCGCACCCGGACGAAGTCGGCGAGATCGCCAAAGGTTATCTGATCAAGCACCCCGAGGCGGTCGGCGAGATTTTGGCCGAGGTGCTCAAGCATCGTAAGGCCGCTGCAGGTAGCGGCACGACGCCGGCTCCCGCGGCTGACGTACAAGCGACGCCGGACCGCGGCGCCGCGATCGCGGGCAATGCGGCGGCGCTGTTCTCCTCGCCGCATCAAGTCACGCTCGGCAATCCCAATGGCGACGTCACGCTGGTCGAGTTCTTCGATTACAGCTGCGGCTATTGCAAGCGGGCGCTGCCGGACATGCTGACCCTGATCAACGGCGATCCGAACTTGAAGATCGTGCTCAAGGAATTGCCGATCCTCGGGCCGGGCTCGGCGGAAGCGGCGCGGATTGCGGTCGCGGTGCGCATGCAGGATCCGGACGGGCGGAAATACCTCGCCTTCCATCAGGAACTGCTCGGCGCCCCGGGGCCGGCCAGCAAGGAAAAGGCCTTGGCCGCCGCCAAGGATCAAGGCCTCGACATGGCGCGCCTCGAGCAAGACATGGCGAGCGCCGAAGTCAGCGCGACGATCAGCGAGGACGCCAAGCTTGCGGCCGCGGTGGGCATTCGCGGCACCCCCGGCTATGTCGTCGGCGACAAGGTGGTTTTCGGCGCGGTCGGGGTTGCCGCGCTCAAGGAACGGATCGACGCGGCGCGCGGCCATAGCGTTAATTAGCGCCGTTTCGGCGTCTACCGGGCCTTCCGTCGGCTGATTCTCCACCCTATTTATTGGATGGCGGACGCCTTCGGGGTCCGTTGCAATTTTGCGGTCTTTGACGACTTTGATTTGCGTCACGGCCCGCGGGTTGCGCACCGTTACAACCCCATGACGATGTTTCGAATAGCGCCGTAAAGGGCGTTCGGGATAGGCCGAGGGAAGGGATATGAATTTCGACAAATACACCGACCGCAGTCGCGGTTTCGTTCAATCTGCCCAATCGCTCGCGCAACGCGAGGGACACCAACAATTCGCCGCTGAGCACCTTCTCAAGGTGCTGCTTGACGACCCGGAGGGACTAGCCGCGGGCCTGATAGATCGCGCCGGCGGCAACTCCCGCGCGGCGCTCGCCGCCGTCGAGGCGGCCTTGGCCAAGCGCCCGAAAGTCTCAGGCGGCGGCGCCGGCCACGTTTATCTCGATCCGGCGCTGGGGCGCGTCTTCGACACCGCGGAGAAAGCCGGCGAGAAGGCAGGCGACAGCTTCGTGACCGTCGAGCGTCTTTTGCTGGCGCTTGCGCTCGAAAAGAGCAGCGAGGCCGGCAAGATTCTGGCCGCCGCCGGCGTCACGCCGCAGAACCTCAACGCCGCCATCGAAGCGCTCCGCAAGGGCCGCACCGCCGACAGCGCGTCGGCCGAAAACGCTTACGACGCGTTGAAGAAATACGCGCGCGACCTCACGCAGGCGGCACGCGAAGGCAAGCTCGATCCGGTGATCGGGCGCGACGAGGAAATCCGTCGCACCATCCAGGTGCTCTCCCGCCGCACCAAGAACAATCCGGTGCTGATCGGCGAGCCCGGCGTCGGGAAGACCGCGATCGTCGAGGGCTTGGCACTGCGCATCATCAACGGCGACGTGCCGGAGAGCCTGGAAGACAAGAAGCTTCTGGCGCTCGACATGGGCGCGCTGATCGCCGGCGCCAAATATCGCGGCGAATTCGAAGAACGGCTCAAGGCCGTGCTGCAGGAGGTCACCTCCTCGGCCGGCGCCTACATCCTCTTCATCGATGAGATGCACACCATCATCGGCGCCGGCAAAGCCGACGGCGCCATGGACGCATCGAACCTGCTCAAGCCGGCGCTGGCGCGCGGCGAATTGCATTGTATCGGCGCCACCACACTCGACGAATACAAAAAGCATGTCGAGAAGGACGCTGCCTTGGCGCGGCGCTTCCAGCCGATCTATGTCAACGAGCCGACGGTCGAGGATACCATCTCGATCCTGCGCGGCCTGAAGGACAAATACGAGGCGCACCACAAGGTGAAAATTACCGACGGCGCGCTGGTCGCCGCCGCGACGATGTCGCACCGCTACATCACCGACCGCTTCCTGCCGGACAAGGCGATCGACCTGGTCGACGAGGCGGCGGCGCGATTGCGCATGCAGATCGATTCAAAGCCGGAAGAGCTCGACAATCTTGACCGCGAGATCGTGCGGCTCAAGATCGAGCAGGAGGCGCTGAAGAAGGAGCGCGACGCCGCGTCCAAGGACCGGCTCAAGCGGCTGGAGAAGGATCTGGCGCAGCTCCAGGAGCAGGCCGACGCGCTGACCGCAAAATGGAAGGCGGAGAAGGACAAGCTTAACTCGGCCGCCGAATTGCAGAAGCAGCTCGACAAGGCGAAGAACGATCTCGCCGACGCCACCCGTCGCGGCGACTATCAGAAGGCCGGCGAGTTGCAGTACGCGACCATTCCGCAGCTTGAGGCGAAACTGAAGTCGACGGAAGCCGCCACCGCCGCCGTGCCGGTGGCTTCGGAGGCGGTCACCGCCAATCACATCGCGCAGGTGGTGTCGCGCTGGACCGGCATTCCGGTCGACCGCATGCTCG
>CAYWNY010000034.1:0-26554 GCA_964459765.1 uncultured Hyphomicrobiales bacterium
ACAAGCAGCTCAAGGAATGCGGCGAGGCGCCGTTCTATACCTTGGGCCCGCTGGTAACCGACATCGCGCCGGCGTACGACCACATCACCTCGGCGATCGGCGCCGCCATGATCGGCTGGTTCGGCACCGCCATGCTCTGCTACGTCACGCCCAAGGAGCATCTCGGGCTTCCCGATAGGAACGACGTCAAGGACGGCGTCATCGCCTACAAGATCGCCGCGCATGCCGCGGACCTGGCGAAGGGCCACCCGGCGGCGCAATTGCGCGACGATGCGCTCTCACGCGCGCGGTTCGAATTCCGCTGGGTCGATCAGTTTAACCTCTCTTTGGACCCCGACACCGCGCGTGAGTACCACGACGAGACGCTGCCGAAAGAGGCGCACAAGGTGGCGCATTTCTGCTCCATGTGCGGCCCGAAATTCTGCTCCATGAAGATCACCCAGGACGTGCGCGACTACGCGGCGACGCTGAATGATCCGACAGGCGTCGGCGCACTGACGGCCGAGGAAGGCATGGCGTCAATGTCTAAGAAGTTCATCGACATGGGCGCGCAGGTCTATGTCGATAAGGCCCAAGCCGAGAAGGAACCAAATGAGGCGCTGTAGCGTTTTTTAAGATCATCCAGAGTTGAAGCCAGTTAGTCGCCTTTTAGGAAAGTCGCGGTTGCGACCAACGGGGCGAATACTGCCGATAGAAATCCAAGCAGCAATACAGTACCCGCTGACCAGAACTATCAATGCGCTGAAGGACGAACTCAGCCTCAGGTCGTCGCTGTCTGCTGCCCGCTGTGCTACACTCGCCAAAATCGGGAGCTTGGAAAAATGAGCGAGCGCGCACTGGCCTTTGTCGAAGAATGGGTGTCCGACCACGTCCGCGCCGAAGATAAGTCCGGCGACGAACGGGCGCGCGCCAAGGCGCTCGCCGACCGTTGTCGCGCCGACGTGAGCGCGCACGGCATCCCCGCGAACGAGATCGCTGAGGCGATCGACGATCTAACCGCATTCATGATCGGCGAGATCGAGCAGGCGGCGGAACGCAAGGCTCACGCCAAACAGGCCGAAGACGTCAAGCCGATACCGGACCTGGTGGATGTGGAGGGCCTGGCAAACGCCGAGGAAGATGCCCGCGAAGATGAGGAAGACAAGCCGCGCTGACGCTTCGTCAGCAAGTAGCCCGGATGAGCGAAGCGATATCCGGGGTCTATCTCGCCGCGGCTATCCCGCATCTCGCTGCGCTCATGCGGGCTACCTCACTGAACCAATGGCAATCCGCCGGGAAGCCGGCGGGGAACGCCGACTTCCCGGTGGCGCTCGTTATTTCTGTTGAGCGCTTTTGGTGTTCGCCGTCTTCGACTGCTCGTTGGCGTTCTGCGAATGCTGCTGGGCCTGGCTGGCGTACTCCTTGCCCTTGGCATGATCGTTCCGGCCATGCGACTCGGCGGCGGCACGATGCGACTTTGCCGCGGTCTCGTGCAGCTCGGCTGCCTTGTTGTGATCTTCTTTCATTTTGTTTTCTCCGGTTGGGCCGCGCAGTTGCGGCCCCGCTATCAGGAGCCTCAATAGTGGCCGCACCGCGCGGCAAAGGTGTCTTTATGGAGAGTTCCGGGCGGCTTATCGCCCCAGGCGGAACTGCGCGAGCGCGCAGGGCGCGCTACGATTGCCGGCTGTCGCCGCTTAGAGCTTTTGGCGGTGCATGATCTTTTCGGAAAACCGGCTTCCACTTTTCCGGATCATGCGGTTTAGCGGTGCATGATCTTTTCGGAAAAACGGCTTCCACTTTTCTGGATCATGCACTAGCTGCCGCGGCCGTCCTTGGCTTGTCCGTCGAGCCACTGCGACAGGCTGCCGGTGTCGCCCTTCTTCTTGCGCTTCGGTTTCGGCGCGGCCGGCGCAGCGGCGCCGTCTCTGGCCAGCCGGAGCGCTTTGAGCCGTTCGGTCTTGGCGCGCAGCGCCGCCGCGTTGGATTCGTATTCCGACATCGCCTTTTTGGCGTCGTCCGCCCGCAACATCTTTGCGAACTGGGCGTCCGCCGCGTATTTTCCGGATTTCTCCGCCATTTCGCGTCCTTTTTCCGTGAATCGTGTGCTTGTCCATTGACATAGCAGTTGGCGGCCCCCGTTGGCGAGACGTAATTCGGGCATGGCAGGCGTCGGGTGATCGCCGCCACATGGATAAATACCTCCTTCTACCTCGCGTGCGGGCCGAGGCGAACTTTCAGATTGTCGGTTTCACTGAGAAGGGCCCCGGCCAATGGTTAACGGTCCCTTAGGCCACGCCTACGTATTCGCACGGCATAGGCGTGCGCGCCGAACGCGGGCATGAAGCTTTGAATGCGCGGCTGGCTTTCGATTCGCGCTCGGTGGCGTCCCGGTGTTGCGTAACGCGCAAGCTTCGCAACCAAAACGGAGACTCCACATGCAAATTCTCGCGCTGATTTCACGCAAAGGCGGCACCGGCAAGAGCACGCTCGCGATCGGGCTGGCCGGCGCCGCGCTGGAAGCCGGTCATAACGTTTGCGTGGTCGAAGCCGATCCGCTCGGCACCGTCTCCAATTGGCGGCTGCGCCGCAACCGCGCCACGCTGGCGGTCGAGAGCGTTCACGACGGCCATTCGCTCGTTGCGCGTCTGCGCCAGCTCGCGGCCGACGGCATCACGCTCGCGATCATCGATACCGCCGGTGGCTGGAGCGATACTTTCAATGCCGCCGTCGGCGCCGCCAACCTGTGCCTCATTCCGGCGCGGCCATCGCTCGCCGATATCGAAGCCGCAGCGCCGGCGCTGGCGGCCGTTCGCGCCGCGGAAAAGCCCTTCGCGTTCGTGCTCAACCAGACGCCGGTCCGCGGTTATCGGATCGGCAATGCGACCAGCGCGCTCGCCGACGCAGCGCTCGCCTTTGAGCTTCGCGATGTGATCGCGCTGCCCGCGATCGTAGCGCGAAACGATCAGCAGGATGCGCTGTCGCTCGGGCTCACGGTCACCGAGTTTGCCGGAGACGGCAAATCGGCGGCCGAAATTCGCGGTCTTTGGCACTGGGTGAAAGCCCGGCTCGACTTGCTAGCGGGCGTCGAAGTGCAAACAGCCGAAGCGACCGTCGACGCGCCGGCGAGTATGCAAGACGAAGTGCGAGCCGATCTGGCGATGCAGATGTCGCCGGAGCGGAAGGATGCGGATTTTGGCTCGATGATAGCGGCCAATCAGGAAACGCCCATCGGCGCCGCGCGCTAGAATTTCGTTCGCGCTAAAAGAAGCGCTCGGCCAGGACCGTGAGCAGCTACGCCGCCAGAACGACGACGATGACATAGCCGAAGACGCCGAAGACGTTCAATTTTTCCGATTGCGGCGACCGAAACCACCGCGGATGACGCGGTACGCGCCGTAGCCGAGCGCCAACGTCACCACAAAGACGACAATCCCAGTCATCGACGGCTCCGCCGCGCGTTTGGTCCAGATTTGAAATGTAACATGGCGTCGGCCTGTGGGCGGACTTCGAGGCCCATTCCCATCCCACCATGCAATCGTGCATGCGGCGCATGCGCAAGTTGAGCTTTCGCCGCGCGCGCTTTGGTGCAAAAGCACAATCCTCCCCGGGACAGCTGCAAAGCCGGCCGCGCGCCGCGCGGCGGAAATCCCATTCGACCAAGAGGAAACGCGAAATGCCCAGTAATTCCCGACTGCCGCGGTTTGTCCGGCTGGCCCGCTTCGCCGTTGTCGCCGCGGCCGTGTCGCTGTTTTGCGCGGGCGTGCCGGCGCGCGCAGAAGAGCCGATCAAAATCGGCTTCGGCATGTCGCTCACCGGGCCGCTTGCCGCCAACGGCAAGATGTCGCTCGTCGCCATGCAGATCTGGGAAGACGACGTCAATGCCGCGGGCGGCCTCCTCGGCCGTCCGGTCAAGCTCGTCTATTACGACGACCAGAGCAATCCGGCGCAGGTGCCGGCGATCTATTCGAAGCTGCTCGATGTCGACAAGGTCGACCTCATCGTCTCCGGCTATGCCTCGACCCAGGTCGCCGCCGCCATGCCGGTCGCCATCGGGCGCAACAAGCTCCTGGTCAGCCTGTTCGGCACCGGCGTCAACGACGCCTTCAAATACACCCGCTACTTCGCCATGATCCCGAACGGGCCGACGCCAAAGCCGGCCTTCACCCGCGGCTTCTTCAAGGTCGCCGAAGCGCAGTCACCGAAGCCGCAGACCATCGCGCTAGCCTATGCCGACGCCGAATTCGGCCAGAATGCCTGCGAAGGCGCGCGCGAAAACGCCAAGGCTTCCGGCTTCAACATCGTCTACGACAAGAGCTATCCGCCCTCGACCGTCGACTTTTCGCCGGTGGTGCGGGCGATTGCCGCGCGCAATCCGGACCTCGTCGTGATCTGCTCCTATCCGCTCGACACCGTCGGCCTGATCAAGACCATCAACGAGCTCGGCTTCAAGCCGAAGATGTGGGGCGGCGCCATGGTCGGCCTGCAGGCGACCGCGTTCAAGCTGCAGCTCGGGCCGCTGCTCAACGGCGTCGTCAACTTCGAGACCTGGCTGCCGGTGAAATCGATGGCGTTTCCCGGTTCGCTCGAACTCGTGAAGAAATATCAGGAACGCGCCGCAGCCGCGGGCTCCGATCCGCTCGGCTATTACATGCCGGTGTGGGCCTATGCCGACCTGCAGGTGCTTGGCGGAGCGATCGCCGCCACCAAAAGCCTGAACGACGAAACGCTCGCCGATTATATGCACAAGGCGACGTTCTCGACCGTGGTCGGCGAGGTCAAATTCGGGCCACTCGGCGAATGGACCGAAGAGCGTACGCTCGCCGCCCAGTTCTAGAACATCAAGAGCAACAGCATCGACGAATTCCGCGACGCCAAGACGGAAGTCATCGTCTATCCGCTGCAGTTCAAGACCGGCGACGCGATCTATCCTTATGAGAACGCGATCGTGAAATAAGCAAGCGGCGGCACGCGCAGCTCACTGTAGCGCGGCTTTGCGCTCCTGGGCACAGCGATTGCGCGCCTTGATCAAGCCGCCGTCGAGTTCGGTCGCGACTTTCAGCGGCAGCGTGCAGTTCCTCGAACCATCACGGCCGCGGTAGGCGGTATCGCAATATTGCTGCGACAGTTTCGACTTGGCAAGGCAGTCGGCGTGGTCCTGCTGCGCCTTCTCGGCAAGCCGCTCGCATTCCGCCGCCCAGGTCGTGTCGTGCACGGCGCCGGCGGCATCGACGCAGGTCTGATAGCGCGTCTCGGCGCCGGCTTTCACTTCGGCCTGATGCTGTTCCGCCTGTTTTTGCTCGAACGCCAATTGGCTCTGCTTGGCGCGTTTTTCATCCGCGGCGCGGACCTGCTCGACAGCGCGTTCCTGTTCCAGCCGCGCATCGCGACGCGGCAGATACACCGCGTAATAATAGGCGACGCCGGATGACGTCACCAGCAGCGCGGCGATGATGCTGAGCTTGAAAAGCGCGTTGATCCTTGCCGCCAACGCCGGTCTCCCGCGGAATCGCCCATCAGCATATAGCGATCGACCATGCCGCAAAAGGTGGCGGCAGACCGCGGCTATTGCAATGCCGCATTGCTTTCATCGAGGCAGCGATAGCGCGCCCGTTCGAGAGCGGCATCGAGCACCGTTGCGATCGTCGGCGGCAGCGTGCACGTCGGCGACGGGTCATGAATGACGTAGGAGGAATCGCAGTAGGTCTTCGGCAACTTCAATTTGTCGAGGCAGCTGTTGTAGTCGGTGCGGTCGCGCTCATTGATGCGCTTGCACTCGGCCGCCCAGGACGCATCGTGGGTCGCGGCGGCCGTGCCGACACAGGCCTGATAGCCGTTCGGCGCAGCGCCCTCTTTCAGCTGCGCCGACTGGTTGTCGGCGGCCAGCGCCTGTTCGACATGCAGTTGCGCATCGGCACGGCCGGACAATGCCAGCAGGAGCGCAGCAATCACGCCAATTTTTTGTAACACGCCTGGTCCGGCCCTCAACGCCAACCTCTCGCGTTGCCACTGACCAGAATAGCGCGGCGAAAGGCTTCATAAAAGTCCGCGCCGCGGACCGCGCTCGGATAGAGTTAAAGCGTTTGCAGTCAGCGGAGCGCCCCGATGATCACGCTCTATTCCTACCCGACCCTGTTCGGCGTCGCCGACAACAACGGCTACGGGCTGAAGGTGTTTGCTTTCCTGCGGCTTGCCGGATTGGCGTTTACCCACGAGCATATTTTCGACGCCTCGGCGGCGCCGCGCGGGCAGCTGCCATACCTTGTCGACGACGGCGAGACCATCGGCGACAGCGAGACCATCGTCGCGCATTTGATCGCCAAATACCGACTGACAATTGACGCCCGCCTGAGCGAACGTGCACGCGATCAAAATTTGCTCATCACCCGCATGATCGACGATCTCTATTGGGTGATGTCGTACTCGCGCTGGAAGGACGAGCGTTACTGGCCGGCGTTTCGCGACGCGCTGATGCGTGAGCATCCAAGCCTGACCGAAGAGGGCCTGTCGAAGGCCCGCGAATTCAACTTCCAGCGCTATCACTACCAGGGCATCGGCCGCTACGCACCGGAGGCCGCCTACGCGCGCGGGCTTGTCGATCTCAGTGTGCTCGCCGATCTCATTCCGCCGAGCGGCTACCTGCACGGCGCGACGCCGACCAGCATCGACGCCGGCATCTACGGCTTCATTGCCAACATCTATTTCTACGCCATCGATACGCCGCTGAAGGAATTCGTGATATCGAGGCAAAATCTCGTACGCCACTGCATGGCAATCCACGAAAAGGTCATGGGATGAACGCGCAAATCAGCCGCGCCCGATGAACGAACGCTGATGGTTCGGCAGGATCGTCGCTTCGTAGAGGTTCACTTCCGGCGGCAGCGCCGCCATCAGCACGGCGACCTTGGCCACCTCCTCCGCCGCCATGACGTAATCGGCCGGCGTCTCGCCGGCGCCGGCTTCAGTGCGGCCGGCAAGCGCGCTGAAGGACGAGAGCGCCGCGCCCGGATGAATGATCGAAGCGACGATATTGTATTTGCGCCCGTCCTGGGTCAGCTGGTGGGTCATGCCCTGCAGCGCGAATTTGGTCGTGGTGTAGGGGAGCGAATCCGGCCGCGGCGTCTTCGACGAGATGCTGCCCATGTTGATGATGCGGCCGCCTTGCGGCGTCTGCTCTTTCATTGCCCGGATGGCGGCACGGCTGCACAGAAACGGCGCGGTGAGGTTGATGGCGAGGGCATTTTGCCAATAGTCGAGCGTGATCTCTTCGGTCGGCTTATGGGTGGGAATGCCGGCATTGTTCACCAGCACGTCGAGGCGGCCAAAAGTCCGGTGTACGGTAGCAAACAGCGCTGCGACCGCCTCCTCCCGGGTGACGTCGGTCGGCGCCGGCAGCGCAACTCCGCCCCGTGCCTTGATGCCGGCGGCGACCTCGTTCAAAAGCTCGGCGCGGCGCGCGGCCAATACGGTCTTTGCCCCTTCGGCGGCAAAGGTCTCGGCGATGGCCCGGCCGATACCGTTGCTGGCGCCGGTAACAATGGCGACTTTGCCCTCCAATTGCCTGGTCATTTCGTCCCCGTGTTATCCTCAAAGCGCGGCGCGCGGCTATGCGCGAGCGGTCTTAATTTATATGATGCGCAGGCGCTTGCCGATGGTGCTTCGAGCCGTCGGATTTTGAAAGGACAGACGATGAGTAACGGGAGTCTGGTGTCGCTCGAAGAGCTGGAACGGCGCCTCGCCATTGTCCGCGACAATATCCGGCAGCTGATCGAGCAGGCCGCCGCCTACTCCGGCGCCGAGGACGAAGAGCGCAATGCCGACCGCATCGCGCAACAGACCGCCGAACTCGAACGGCTCACAAAGGAGCGCGACGCGCTGGCAAAGATAAAATAGGTCGGGTGCTACGGCTTCTTGTCTTTCTTGGGTAGAGGGAGAGCCTGTTTATTTCCCCGCGACCTTGCGCAAGGCGGCGTTGATGCGCTCCTGCCAGCCGGGACCGTCCCCTTGAAAGAAATCGAGCACGTCGCGGTCGATGCGCAACGTCACCGTTTCCTTCACGCCGGGTAACGCCGGCGGCGTTTTCGGCGGGGCTTCGACCGGCTTGGTTGTGACCGCCTTGAATGCTTTCTCGGCGGCGGTGCGGGCATCGGGCGTGCGGCGGGTCATATGAGTCCCTATTCGCCGACCTGCTTCGGTGGCCGCGGCGGATCGTCGGGAGGATGCGCGTCGGTGCGAAAGAATTCCGGGATTTTCTTGAGCGCGCCGAACAGGCCCTTGTCGTTGGCTTGAGAAGCTTCGGCCCTGGCCCCAGCGTCGGCTTGCGCCTGAGCGGCAGCGTCGACGTCGGCGATCGGGTGCGACTTGATCTCAACCGGCGTCAGCGGCTCGGCTGACGCGGGCGAAGGCCCCGGCTGCGCCGGCGGCGCCGCGACATCGGCTCCGCGCGGGACGGCCGCGACGGCACCTGTGTTCGGTGGAGGTTCGGTCTTAGGCACGGCGGCGGGCGCGGCCATTTGCGCCGCGGGTGCCGGCTGGCGGCTGGCGTCGACATTGGCGAGCGCGGCGCGCACCTGCGCTTCCACCGAATCCTTGTCGTCCTTGTCGCGCGCCTTGATTTCGGCCGTCTCCTTGTCTTGCGGTTTCGGCTCTTTCTCCGGCGGCTTGGCCTCGGCATTCGCTTCGGCCGGCGCGCGTTTGCGCGAAGCGGCCGGATTGGCGGTTGCGGTCGTCCGCGCCGCACCAGCGGCAGGGGCCGGCGCATCCGGCGCGAGCTTAGAACCATCGGCGTCCACGCGCGGCGCCTTGGACACGACGGACGCGTTGGGCGCGCTCAAGTTGCTCGGCGCGATTTGCACCGTCGCCGGCGCGTGTGCCGGTGCCGGTGCCGACCAATAGCCGCTTAGCTGCGCCACAAAATAGCTGCCGACGGCGGTCGCGATGCCGGCGCCCAACACTTCGACGAATTTCAGCGCGAACCGCCCGACGAAGGACCCCTTTATCGGCACCGACATTTTCTCGAATTCCCCAAGTGCCGAGCGTGGTTGTCGCCTAAGGCCATTGCTTATGCGGCGGCTTGGCCGGTCACGTCAAATCGCCGGAGCCACGTGCCAAAACAAACAGCCGTTCTTAGGCAAAATTGAGGTTGCCGGCATTGTCTTTCCAGACGGTAAAGGCGAATGCGATACCGCCAAGCGGGAGCTTGCGACACGGCTTTAAGCCTGCACCCGCTGCGTTGGATCGAGCGTAAACAGTTCCTGCGGCAAGCTGACACCGCGCAATGCATAGCGGCCAATCGATACGAAGCGGTTCCGCTCCTCGCCGGCGGCGTCGGCGAAACTTGCGGAGAGCAGGAGCGGCTGCTCAACCGAACGGCAGAGCGCGCCGATGCGGCTCGCCTCGTTGACCGCGGGACCGACTACGGTGAAATCGAGCCGCTCCTTGCTGCCGATATTGCCGTAGAACACCTCGCCGAAATGCAGCGCGAGATACATATCGGTCGCCGGCAGGTCCTTGGCGCGCCGCCGGATACTAAGTTCGCCGACGCTTGTGCGCGCCGCGGCTGCTGCCGCGAGCGCGGCGCGACAGGCCGTCGCGCGATCGTCCGCGGTGAAGATCGCGAGTGTACCGTCGCCGATCAGCTTCAAGACATCGCCGCCTTCGGCGTGAATCGCCGAGATCACCGCTTCGGCGTAGTCGTTGAGCAACGGAATGACGTGCTCCGGCGCCGCTGTATCGGTGATGCGGGTATAGCCGCGCAAATCGCTGAACCACAGCACCGCCTCGATGCGCTCAGCCACACCGCGGGCAATGCCTCCGGCAAGCACACGCCGGCCGGCGTCGCGCCCGAGATAGGTCTCGACCAGAGTGCGGGCGATGCGCGCGAGCGAACTCGATTTGACAGCGAGCGCCAGCAGCGGGATCAGCCTGCGCAAATCAGCGATGTCGGCTTCGTCAAAACCTTGCGCGCCGTCGGTCGCCCATGACGAATACACGCAGTCCATTTCACCGATGACGCCTTGCGCGGTGAAGCGGTTCACCATGGCGACGTAATCGGTCATGCCGCTCCACTGCGACTCGAGAGTGGGGAACTCGGCCACGGCAGCAGCGTCGACGCGGCGCCGCAACAGTCGCTCGCCGGTCTGCACCAGCCGATAGAACGGGCTTTGCTGCCACCGCTCCAGCGCTTCGCCTTCGTTTGTCGGACCATATTCGCGCAAAACCGTCTCGCCGTCAGCGGCATTCCAGCCGAACATGCGGCCCTCATAGATCGGGTGCAGCGTATCGATGATGACCATGGCACGGGCGAGCGGCATGCCGAATGCCATTGCGCGCTCGCAAAATCCGCGCAGCAGCACGGTTTCGCTCTCGCCGGCCAAGCCGGCTTCTGCGATCCAGGCGGCAAGTTCCGTAAACTGTTTGTCGTTCATCTCTCGCTTGCCGCCGGCGCGAGGTGGTCAAGGCTTTCCACAGCGCGCCCGAAAATGGGTTCCTCCTCCTCACTGCGTGGGGAGGATTGCTTCACCGCAAGCCGGCTTGCTTGAGCAGCGGGATCACTTCGTCGCGAAACCGCGTTAAGCCTTCGACCCAGCGCGGCCAGGTCAGGAGAATTCCGTCAAAGCCGGCTTTTTTCAACACGCCGAGCCCTTCTACGACTTGTTCCTTGCCGCCGACCAGCGGATAGCCGGCCCATCCGGCGATGAAATGCTTTTTCAAAAATTCGAGCACCGGCGGCGGCACGAGCTGCGACGTCACGCCCATGACATCGAGCATGTTCTGCACGCCCTGCCAGTCGCCCAATTCCTTCACGCAATGATTCCACAGTGCCTTGCCGTCGGCCTCGCTGTCGCCCTGAAAGACATAGGCATTCGACCAGACCTGAATATCGCGTCCGAATTCGTCGCGGGCAAAGTTGCGATATTTGTCGACCTTAGCCTTGAGCTCGTCGACGTCGTGGCTTTCCGGAGCGATGAAGCAGACGTCGCAGTACTGCGCGGCGAAACGGCGGCCGCGGTCGGAGCCGGCGGCGCTCATCAGCGGCGGCCGTGGTCGCTGGATCGGCTTTGGCGCAAGTTCGGCTTTTTTCAGTGAATAGAAGCGACCGGAGAAATCGAACGGCTCCGGATCGGTCCACAGCCGGGTAACAATCTGCACCCACTCCTCCGCCATCTCGTAGCGGCTGTCGTGATCGAGGAGCGTGATGCCGAACATCTCCATCTCCGGCACATACCAGCCGGTGACGAGATTGAGAGCGAAGCGGCCATTGCCGATGTGATCGATTGCCGCCGCCTGCTTGGCCGCGAACAAAGGATGCACGGTCGGGATGTGCGAGGTGGCGAACACGCTCGAATGGCGCGTGACCGCCGACAGCCCCGCCGCCCAGGCAAAAACCTCAAAGCCTTCACCGTTGAAATTGGTTTCGCCGCCAAAACCCTTCCAACGGCCGACCGGAACGATGGCTTCGAGTTCCATCTCGTCGGCAAGGCGCGCAAGTTCCGCTGTCGCCGGCCATTGCGCTTTGAGCAGGCCGTCCATTTTCGAAATGGTGCCGCCGCCGCTCAAGTTGGTGGAAAACGTGCCGAGCCGCAGCGGACAATCGTTGAACAGCGGATTGGTCGCGGCCGACGCCTGCGTTGTCATTTTACTTACAAATACTTCGCGTCGCGCTCGAGAAGCTCGATCGATATGCCTTGCGGCCCGCGCAGGAAGCAGATCCGCAGGCCGGGACGGATGGTGCGCGGATCCATGGTGAATTCGGCGCCTTTGCCTTTGAGTTCGGCCGCTACCGCGTCGAGGCCGGAGACGTGGAGCCCGAAATGATCGAGACCTTGATAAGGCGTAACCGGCGGCGGATTAACCTTGTCGTTGCCGCCGACCGGCATGATGAAAACATCGGCACCACCGAGCTTAAGATCGATGCGCGGTTGGCCTTCGACGATGCTGCGGATCACCTGTGCGCCAAGCATACGCTCGAACCACGCGGCGGTCGCTTCCGGGTCGGGGCTGCGCAAATGAACATGGTCCCATCGATAATTCGGCAAGTTGATAGGCATGGTGTGTCTTCCTCCCGGCGGAAAGCGTAGCGCGAACGCAACCGTGTGCAAACGGGCGATTGTCCCCCTTGTTCGCAGCGCACGGCCCGCTATAAGGCGCAGCCTGCAAAATTGTGCTGCGGATAGATCGAACCGCACCGTCGCCCATGCCGTTTCGAATCGGCTAAGAATGTAACGATGGGAAAGTCCAGCCGCACACCGATCATGGCCGCCGGCGGCATCGTCATCCGCGCCGGCTCAAAGCCGCTAATCGCCGTCGTCCAGCGGCGCCGGGACAACGCCTGGGTTTTGCCAAAAGGTAAACTCAAGCCGGATGAGAAGCCGGTGGCAGCGGCACGCCGCGAAGCCACCGAAGAGACCGGCTGCGACGTGCGGGTCCACGAATTTCTCGGTGTCATCTCCTATGTGGGCGGTAGCGGGCCGAAGATCGCGCATTTCTGGCGCATGCATGCGGTCGGCGAGACTGACGGCAAGCCGATGGACGACATCAAGGCCGTGGATTGGCTGCCGTTGTCGGTCGCCATCGGCCGCTTGAGCCTGCCGCACGAGCGATTCTTCCTGCGCAACGTCGGGCGCAAGGCGCTCAAGCGCAGCAAGAAGAAGGGGCGCGGCAAGTCGTTGCCCGAGGAAATGGCGATTCCCGCGGCCGGACCGGCGAGCGAGAAGCGCATGCCGGTCCTGATCGACACGGCGTCACTGTTGACGCCGCCGCGAACCTCGACGACGCCGCGGATCAAGCTGGTGAAGCCGCAGCCGCGCTGGGATGTGCTGGCGCGACTGACCAAGCGCTGGCAGGCCGCGGTCGGGCGGACCCGCGGCGCCGGTTGACGTTGCCGGAACTTGCGCCGTCGCGCGCACGGCGCATCATAAGATTTCAGTTGTCGTCTTAATTCATCGCGCAAGCGTGGCGGGCTTGCATTAACCGAAGAAAGTGAGACCGAGATGCCAACCAAGCGCTACCGCTTTGTACCGCCCGGCGACGGCAAAAATTACGACTGGTCGCGCGATCACAGTTTCGTAAAAGTATCGGCAGCCGATTCCAGCGGTGCCTTCGCGCTGATGGAGGACAATCTCAAATCGGAATTCGCGCTTGGCCTGCATCTGCATCGCGAGCATGCGGAGACGTTCTACGTCCTCGACGGCGTCGTGAATTTCTATATCGACGGCGACTGGTTCGCGGCCGCGCCGGGCGCCTGCGTCCACATCCCGCCCGACGTGCCGCATGCGCTCGATCTGCCGACCGGCGGCACCGCGCGGCTTCTGATGATCTTCCAGCCGGCCGGTTTCGATCAATTCCTCGCCGAACTGGCGCGGTTAAGCGAAGCGCAGCTCGCGGACGAAAAGCTGATGATGCAACTGAACGAAAAATACGACATCATCAATCTCGGCGGCGTCCCGCCGCGGCCTTAGGGCCGCCGGCACGATCGGCGCAGAAATCGGGTGGGATTGCGCGCACGCTTTCGCCATTTGTCCTCCGTGACAACAACGCCGTGACAACAACGGAGGATCGATCATGCATTTTCGCATTCGCGGCCTGCCGGCCGAACATTTCGCACCGCTGTTCGCGCTCTCTGATGCGGAGCTCGAGCAACACGGTGCCGTGCGGCGCATCGCCGATGCGCATAATCCGGGTTATCCCTGCCGCGTCAGCCTTGCCGACTCCAGGCCGGGCGACGAACTCATCCTGTTCAACTATGAGCATCATGACGTCGCTTCGCCCTACCGCATGCGTTTTGCGATCTTTGTGCGCAAGGGCGACGAAACCTTCGATGCCGTCGACGAAGTGCCGGAGCAGTTGCGCAACCGCACCCTCGCGGTGCGCGCCTTCGATGCCGAAGCGATGATGGTCGGTAACGAACTGACCGACGGCAAGAAGCTCGAAAGCACGATCGCGCGGCTGTTCGCCGATGCGCGCACGGCCTACCTGCACATCCACTTCGCGGCGCCGGGTTGTTATGCCGCCCGAGTCGAGCGGGCGTGAGCGCTAGCGCGGAGCGTGATCGTTGCGGAGGCGCGGCTCGTCAGCGCCAGCCGAGATTGGGCGCGACGTCTTTGAGGATCGCCTCGATGACGTGGGCGTTGTAGTCGACGCCGAGCTGATTGGGGACGGTCAAGAGCAGCGTATCGGCCGCGGCGATGGCTTCGTCGGTCTTGAGTTGCTCGACCAGGAGATCCGGCTCGGCGGCGTAGCTGCGGCCAAAAATGGCGCGCTCGTTACTGCCGAGATAGCCGATCGTGTCCGCGCTGTCATTGTCGCGCCCGAAATAAGCACGGTCGCGGTCGTCGACGAGCGCGAAGATGCTGCGGCTCACCGACACGCGCGGCTCGCGCGCATGTCCGGCCGCCTTCCAGGCCTCGCGGAAGATGCGGATCTGCTCCGCCTGCTGGACGTGGAACGGACGTCCGCTCTCGTCAATTTTCAGCGTCGAGCTCTGCAGATTCATGCCGAGCTTTGCCGCCCACTCCGCTGTGGCATTGGTAGCGGCGCCCCACCAGATACGATCGCGCAGACCCGCCGAATATGGCTCGACGCGCAGCAGGCCGGGAGGGTTGGGGAACATCGGTTGCGGGTTCGGCTTCGCGAAGCCCTCGCCGCGCAGCACCTCCAGCAAAACCTCGGTGTGGTGCCGCGCCATGTCAGCATCGGTCATTCCCTCGGGCGGGGCATAGCCGAAGTATCGCCATCCATCGATCACCTGCTCGGGCGAGCCACGGCTGATGCCGAGCTGCAGGCGGCCGCCGGCGATGATGTCGGCCGCACCGGCGTCTTCGGCCATGTACAGCGGATTCTCGTAGCGCATATCGATGACCGCGGTGCCGATCTCGATCCGCGTGGTCCTGGCGCCGACGGCAGCCAATAGCGGGAAAGGCGAGCCGAGCTGGCGGGCGAAATGATGGACGCGGAAATAAGCTCCGTCGGCGCCGAGCTCCTCGGCAGCGACGGCCAGGTCGATGGATTGCAGCAGCGCGTCGGACGCCGATCGCGTCTGCGATTGGGGCGAAGGCGTCCAATGACCGAAGGACAAAAATCCGATTTTTTTCATGGACAGGTGACCGCCGGCGGGTGCGTTCAAATGCAGGGATGTACCGACAGTCTTTGGCCGCGTCCGCTTTCGCGGGTCAAGCGAGAATTGGTTTAGCGACTACACCTTTGCGTATGTCCTCGACCGCTGCCGCGCAGCCCAAGATATGTTAGGGTCTTGTGGGGTTTTCGGCGGCAAGCGCACAGGCATACGCAGATGGCACATGTGACTTATAAAGTGGTTCGCCACGACGAAGGCTGGGCCTACTCGGTCGACGGCGTGTATTCGGAGGCCTTCCCGACGCATGCAGCGGCGCTCCAAGCGGCGCGTCGCGCCGCCGCCGAGCAACGCGTGCCCGGTCAGACAACCGGCATCGAATACGAGGACGCCGGCGGCAAATGGCACAGCGAAATCGCGCGCGGCGACGACCGGCCGGAGACCGACGTCGAAGACACTGCCTAGGCCAATCCGGCGCGCCGCTTCCCTTGATTAGAAGAAAAACAATGGGTTGCGGAAATAGTGGCAGCGGTAGGGGCCAATCACGAACTCGCGGTAGCACTTGACGACGCCGTGGTGGACCGGGCGCTCGGCAAATTGCGCCTGCTGCAGCAGGACGAGGCGTTGGCTGCCGCTGCGAGAGCGGCCGCATCGGCCGGGGCAGCGTTCGCGGCTTGAGCGCACGGCAGGGCCAAAACGCCGGCGACACATAACGCGGTCAACGTCGTTCGCACTGGTTCCTCCTTCCGTCTTGTTGACATACCAACGACTTGATTGCACCGCGGTTCCAGGCCGTGCCGCACGTTACTCCGGGTAATTAAACGGCGCGTCGAAGAGATCGTCGTCGAAGACCTGGAGGCTTGGATCGATTTCCTGGATCAACGACCCGGCGACCGGGCCGCCGTCGGGCCCGAGCGGCATCGGCGCCTGCGGCGCCGGCGCCGCGAAGGCGAGATAATTCTTCATCGCCGTGATGCCGCCGACAAAGACGCATTGGCAGTAATCCGGATCGGCGTAGAGATAATAGCGCCGCTCGTTCTTGACGCGAGTGAGAAAGGTCCGCGCCGGCAAAAGCTTCAGGCGCTTCATCTGCTCGGGCGTATTGGCCGGACGCATGGTGAAGCCGAAGTCGGAAAGCCTCATGTCCACGCCTTCCTGACCAGCGGCGGCGCCGCCGCACAACGCCATCACGCCGCATAGCGCAACGACCAGGAATGCGGGAACGCGCGCATAATGTACGGACATGGCCTGTCTCACGGATGCGGCGGGGTGTTGCGCACCCGGCCGAAGTGATGGGCCAGGAAGAGAGCGGAAAGGAGTACACCCAGCATGGTCGCGGCCGAAACGGCGGGCGGCGGCGGCAACGGCGGCATGAAAAAGCGCAGCAGGGCGATGCTGACCAAAAAATTGAACCAACCCCAGATCACATTGACGATCGCCGAGGATTCCCCCACGCCACGCGGCGACGCAAACGGCGTCTGGAATTTGTTGCCGCAAACGCCCTGAACGAAATGCGGTACGCCATTGGCAAGAATAGCGCCGGCAATCAAATTAGTGAGATAATAATACCACGGCATTGCGGTATCCTTCTTTGTTCGCGGATGGCAGGGATCGCCGGTCAGGCGAACTGGCGCTCCGGATGAAATTTGATGAGCGCCAGAATGCCGAGCAGCCCGAAAATGACCAGCACGACAAGCTCGGAGATCAGGAACGGAGGCTCCGACGCCGTCGGGGCCAGGGCATGCAGCACCGGCACCTTGGCGAACGTCTGCGCAACCACAACAAAGACGTTCAGGAACAGGATAATCACCACGCCGCCGATGTAGATCCAGCGCCAGGCGGCGCGCAGATGGACGCCGTAAAGTCCGACGAGCGTCGGCACCATGATGATCAGCGTCAGGGCGCCGAAAACCTGCGCCGGCGTGATCTTGGCGTTCGGAAAAAAGAATCCGGTGATGCTGGTCAGCGCCGTGGTGAGCAGAAACAACGCCGTCCAGCCCGAAAGGTATTTGTTGGCGTACATTGCGCCGAGCACGATAAAGCCGGAGACGATGGCGATCACGCTGATGATGACATGCAGCAAGGTGAACTCTGCCGTTGACAAACCTAAAATCATCGGGGGCTCCTTTTAGGTTGGAATTACGCGAATTGCCGCCGCGGGGTGACAAACCCCGCCAGCAGAACCGCAACGATTCCAGTGAGAAAGATGCCGTCGAAAGTGCCGGCACCGCCGATCGAGGCGACCGGCGCGCCAAGACCAGCGACCTTATCGAGATTGGTCAGATCGGCACCGATCAGCGTGCCCATGCTGCCGGAAATATAAGCGAGCGGAGCCGCGTCCTTGCGCGACAGCAACAGCGACACCAGCGCCGCGATAATAGCCGGCAAGAATACCGGCACCGCAATGCCGACGCCGGGCACCGGCGTCGCCAGAAGGTGCAAAACGACGGCGACGACTGCGGTCGCGATCGCGCCCGTCAGCCACAATTGTCGCGTCGCCAACAGATAAAGCGACATGGCGGCGGGAATGACGGCGCCGCCGACGTTGATCGCAATGATAGTGCCGCCCTCCGCAATAGCCGGCACCGTGTATTGCAAGCCGAAGAAATCGACGACTTTGTCGGACTGCATCGGCTCGTTCGGCAGCTCGGCGACCGGAATATTGAAATAGCTGCCGAGGAGCGAACCAAAGAGCAGCATCATGGCGCCACCGGGACTCAAGCCCAGGCTCTCATAGGCCCGGCGCAACGCACGGACCGCCACCGTCACGATCAATACGATGACGAACAAGCCGACAAAAATCGAAAAGAACGCCGGCGCCATCGGCAGGTAGTGGTACTGGCTCATGTGCATTGGCGCGGCTCCGAAATTTTGGCTAAGCAGGTTACTTCGGCAGTTTGAAAGTTCCTAGTGGAGCGGATTTGACATTCGCTACCCACTTGGCCGCAAACTCGTGAAGCGAATGTCAAATCCAAAAGCTCCACTAGGACTAATACTTGCTAGTGGTCCTTTGATTCTAACATCCGCAAAAGAGCCTGCCGAACCGGGATGCGAATGTTAGAATCGGACCACTAGACAGATGTCGAGAGCAAAAACGCCGGGCCGCCGATGCAGCGGCCGCTGGAGCCGGCGATGACGGAAGCCGCACCGGCGCGCGAAATGCCGCTGCCGCGGACGGTGCCGGCGCTGCTTGCGTTCGTCGCCGGCTATGTCGATCTTTATACCTTCCTGGCGCTGTTCGGCCTGTTCGTCGCGCAGGTGACCGGAAGTTTCGTCACTGCCGGGGCGGAGCTGGTTACCCATGACACCGGCATCGGCGGCAAGCTCATCGCCATCGCCGCCTTCCTCATCGCCGCAGCGCTGACCGCGGCGGCCATCGGCCTCATGCGCGCGGCGCACCGCACCCCGTTGCCCTGGATGCTGGCATTGGAAACGGCACTGCTCGCCATCTTCACCGCGCTTATTTTGCTCGGACCGCCGATCCGAAGCGCCGCCGACTGGCATGGCATCGTCGCTGGCGCCTTTGCCGCGATGGCGATGGGGACGCAAAGCGTCATCGTGCGGCAATTGATGCGCGGCATTCCGCAGACCAACGTGATGACCGGCAATATGACGCAGATCAGCATCGATACTACCGAGCTTATTATCTCCTGGCGGCGTTACGCCCGCGATCGCGGCAACGAAACCGCTAAGCGGGAACTGGCCGCCGCCCGCGGTCGGCTGGCCACGGTTCTCTCCATCGCGATCGGCTTTGTGCTCGGCTCCGTCGCCGGTGCCGTCAGCTATGCACATTCGGGACTGGCCGGGGCACCCCTGGCCGTCATAATTGTCGGCGCGCTCACGGTATGGGCGCTGCTACGCGAAAGTTAAGGAGTGGACTTCATGACGCCGCAGCGAGCGGAAGCGATCATCGCCGGAAAGAAGCGCCCGTTCACCGGGGCGGAGTATTTGGAATCGCTTCGCGACGGGCGCGACGTCTATATCTATGGCGAGCGGGTCGAGGACGTCACCACACACCCGGCGTTCCGCAATTCGGCGGCGTCGGTGGCACTGCTCTACGACGCCTTACACGCCAAAGAGACCAAGGACGTGCTCACCGCGCCGACCGACACCGGCTCCGGCGGCTACACCCATAAATTCTTCAAGGCCGCGTATTCGCGCGACGACGTGGTGGCGCAACGCGACGCCATCGCCGCCTGGGCGCGCATCACCTATGGCTGGCTCGGGCGCAGCCCCGATTACAAGGCGGCGTTTATCAACACGCTCGGCGCCAACGCGGAATTTTACGGCGAGTTCGCCGACAACGCGCGCGCCTGGTACAAGCGCGGCCAGGAGGCGGTGCTTTATCTCAACCACGCGCTGGTCAATCCGCCGATCGACCGCGCCAAAGCGGTCGAACAGGTCAAGGACGTCTATATCACCATCCAAAAGGAGACCGACGCCGGCATTTATGTATCCGGCGCCAAGGTGGTCGCCACCAACTCGGCGCTGACGCAGTATAACTTCCTCGGCCAGAATATGGGCCAGGAAATCACCGACCCGGCCATGGTAGTGATGTTCATCGCGCCGATGAATACGCCGGGCTTAAAGCTGATTTGCCGGCCGTCCTACGAGATGGCCGCCGCCGCAACCGGCTCGCCGTGGGATTATCCGCTCACCTCGCGCTTTGACGAAAACGACGCCATTTTCATTTTCGACAATGCCTTCATCCCCTGGGAGAACGTTCTTATTCACCGCGACATGCAGCGGCTGAAAGATTTTTATCCGAAATCGGGATTCTTTCAGGGATTTACCTTTCAAGGCTGCACGCGGCTCGCGGTCAAGCTCGATTTCATCGCCGGCCTCCTCTACAAGGCGGCGCGCGCGACCGGCGTCGAAAGCTTTCGCGGCGTGCAGGCGCACATCGGCGAAGTTATCGGCTGGCGCAATCTGTTTTGGTCGTTGACTGATGCTATGGCCTTTAATCCGGAGCCCTGGGTCAATGGCGCGGTGCTGCCGAACAGCCGCGGCTCGGCGAGCTATCGCCTGTTCATGACCGAAGCCTATCCGCAGGTGCGCAACATCGTCGAGAAGGTCATCGCCTCGGGGCTCATTTACCTACCCTCCCATTCCCGCGATTTCAAAAATCCGGAGATCGACAAATATCTGGCCCGCTTCGTGCGCGGCTCAAACGGCATCGACTACAAGGAGCGCATCAAGATCATGAAGCTTTTGTGGGACTCGATCGGCACCGAGTTCGGCGCCCGCCACGAGCTTTACGAGATGAATTACTCCGGCAGCCACGAGCTCATTCGCGTCTTTCAGCTGCAGCAGGCGCAAGCCAACGGCACGCTCAAGGCCATGGAAGGCCTCGCGGAAGCGTGCATGGCCGACTACGACGAGAATGGCTGGAAAAACCCCGCCTACACCGATCCGTCCGATATCTCGGTACTGGGGAAGAGATCTGGTTAGATCGGCTTGGGCGCCTGACGGTTTGGGAATCATCGTCCGGACTGTCCGGGGCTGCGGTATCAATCGCAATGAATTAGCCGCTACGGCGCCGCCATCATTGGCGCGTCTCAATTCCGTGCGACACCAATATGTGGAAGAATTCGAAACGTCATCGAAACGTCATCTTGCGCTCAGTGCACGGCTTTTGCGCGATTGTCTTTGACCGAACGCAAAAGAGCTCCGGCCGCATCGGCTAAAGATCAGTGGTTGCGGACACTTCATCCCGTTCGTTGGCCGCCAATGCCACCTTCAGACAAAAGCCATGACCGACTTTGATTCAGGTTTACAGGCGGCGGCACAAAGCCGCGAACGCGCATTGCAGGTGGCGCGCGAGAATTGGACCTATGGCAATGAGCAAGCGGTGTTGCTCGGCCAATTGAGCGTGCGGCACGGCCAGGCGCTGATCCGGAGCCAGGCGGAAGCGGCGCGCGCGACTATGACCGCGTGGGCCGAACTTCTTCCGAAACTTGCCGTGCCCGGCATCGCCGACGCGTTCTCCGCCTATGTCAAGGACAGCGCGCAGCGCTTCGTTCTGTTTGTCGACACCCTGTGCCAGCGCGGCGACGCCTGTATCGCCCGTGAGAAGGAAGGCTTTAAGCCGGTCCTGGCCTTCGACTACGACATCCTCGTTGACGGCCGCAAACTCGAGCGCCCGGTCAATTATGCGCTGGTGCACATCCATCCGCCGGCCGGCACCATGCCGACGCGGGAGGACGTTCGTCCCTGGGTCATTATCGACCCGCGCGCCGGACACGGCAGCGGCATCGGCGGCTTTAAAAGCGAGTCCGAGGTTGGCGTCGCGCTCAAATACGGCCATCCGGTTTATCTCGTCATCTTCTTCCCTGAGCCGGAGCCGGACCAGACGCTGGCGGATGTGTGCGCGGCGGAAGCGGTGTTCTTGCGCGAAATCCACGCCCGACATCCCAAAATCCCGAAGCCCTTGGTCACCGGCAATTGCCAGGGCGGCTGGGCGAGCATGATTCTCGCCGCCACCCATCCGAATTTGATGGGTCCGATCGTGATTGCCGGCGCCCCCCTATCCTACTGGTCGGGCGAAAACGGCCGCAATCCGTTCCGCTATTTCGGCGGCATCGCCGGCGGCGCCGTTCCGGCCATCCTCACCTCGGATCTCGGCGGCGGCAAATTCGACGGCGCCAATCTGGTGATGAATTTCGAACTGCTCAATCCCGGCAAGACCTTGTTCCGCAAGAACTTCGATCTGTTCGCCCACGTCGACCGCGAAGCCGCGCGCTTTCTCGACTTCGAGCGCTGGTGGTCCGGCTTCTATTTCATGAACGGTAACGAGATCCGCTGGATTGTGGAGAACCTATTCGTCGGCAACAAGCTCACCCATGGCGACGCGGCGCTACCCGACGGCACGCCGATCGATCTCAAGCGCATCGAGTCGCCGGGGGTGGTGTTCGCCTCGCACGGCGACAACATCACCCCGCCGCAGCAGGCCTTGAACTGGATTGCCGACCTCTACCTGTCCGCCGGCGAAATCGCCGCGCAGGGTCGCGTCATCATCTATACCTTGCACGAAAGCGTCGGCCATCTCGGCATTTTCGTCTCGGTCCAGGTCGCCAACAAACCGCACGAGCAGATCGGCACCGTGGTTAAGACCATCGAGTCGCTGGCGCCGGGACTCTACGAAATGCTGATCGCCAAAGACGAAGGCGGCTACACTGTCGCGTTCGAGGCGCGGAGCATCGACGATCTGCTCAAGTTTGGCGGCGATCGGCATGAGGAAGTCGAGTTCGCCGCGGTGGCCGGATTATCCGAGTGGGCGGTGAAGTCCTACGAACTGACCCTACAGCCTTTGATCCAGGCCCTGACCACGCCGGCGCTTGCGGAAGCGCGCAAGCGGCTGCATCCGATGCGGCAGCAACATTATTTCTTTTCGCGCAGGAATCCGCTGTTCACCTCGATCGGCGACCTCGCCGAAACGGCGCGCCACGACCGTGCACCGGCGGACAAGGACAATCCGTTCGCAGCGCTTGAAGCGCTGTGCGCCGACTGCATCGAGCGAAGCTTCGACCTTTACCGCGACAGCCACGATGCGATGGTCGAACTCTCGTTCCATGCGCTCTATGGTTCGCCTTGGATGAAGCGGATCGGCGCTAGCCGCCGGACCAAACCGCTGCCCCACGACATCAGCGCGTTGCCGCGGGTGCAGGCGGCAATCAAACGCGTCAAGATGGGCGGCTACGCCGAGGGCATTGTCCGCATGCTGGTGCTGCTGGCGCGGGCGCGCCGCTCGGTGCGGCTCGAACGCTCGGACCAGCTCCTGCATGCAAGCCGCCGTTCAGTTCGATGACCGCGGACATGCGCCGCCGCATGATCCGCGAGCAGTCGGTGATTTCTGCGGCGACGAGGCGATCACCAGTTTAGCCGACTTGCTCAAAGATCCGGTCGACCGCTATCGCGCCCTGAATTTCGTCCTCGAAGTGGCCGGTCCGATGGAAGAACTCGACGCCCCGACCGTCGCGATGTTCCGCCTCATCCAGGCGACGCTGATGACGCTGGCGCGAGAGTGGTGCGACCCGGATTTGGTGCACGCGCCGCAACCGGCGCCCGCCGAGCCAGCGGCACCAGCGACGGCCACGCACGACACCGCCGCGTAAGCTCGTGGTGGCGGCATTTGCACGAGCGCGCCATCTTCGGTACGTCCATCGCCTTTGGACGTGCAAGCATGGAACATCTCGACCGCATCACCGACGAGTTCGCCCGCCAGGCGCAGACCTTCGATCGCTGGGCGGAAAACGCCGACGATCAGGTCGCGGTCCGCTTTCGCAACGCGCTGGGCGAAGCTGGCCACGGCCGGCTTCTCGACGTCGCCTGCGGGCCGGGCGTGGTGACGGCCGCCATCGCGCCCGGCGCGGCGTCCGTGGTGGCCTTCGACGCGACGCCGCAGATGCTGGAAAAAGCCGAAGCGCGCTGCGTCAAAGCGGGCATCAGCAACGTCGAGTTCAAGCTCGGAAACGCCGAAAGCCTGCCGTTTGCCGACGGCGAATTCCGACGGCGTAGTCACGCGGCTTGCGATCCATCATTTTGCCGCGCCGGAACGCGCGCTTGGCGAGATGTTCAGGGTGTTGCGGCGCGGCGGCATTGCAGTGATCGTCGATGCTGTCTCGTCCGAAGACGCAAGCGAATCCGAGCTGCACAACGCGATCGAGCGGCTGCGCGATCCATCGCATGTACGCATGCTGCTGGCGTCCGAGCTCGAGGCGGCGCTCAAGCGCGCGGGTTTTTCCGATCTTCAGGTCGCGACGTGGAGCATGAATCGCGAGCTCGAAGAGTGGCTCGCCATCGTCAACGATCCGGCGCGCGTTGTCCCGATCCGCACCGTCATCCGGGCGCTCGCGGAGTGCGGCCGCAGCGCCGGCATCGGCCTCTCGGTCGAAGGCGACCGTGTGGTCTTCTTCCATGAGTACCGGCTCTTTAGAGCGGCCAAGCCCAGCGGCTAGACGGCGTCATCAATCTGCTCGCTGCATGGATTTTTGCCGGCACATGCCGTAGCGTTCCGCCCCCTCGATCCCGGGCGGATGTCTGCAATGACCGAGACGCGTAAGCTTGCCGCCATTCTCGCCGCTGACGTGGTGGGATTCAGCCGCCTGGCCGGCGCCGACGAGGAGCGCACGCTGGCGCGGTTGCGCACATTGCGCAGCGATCTGATCGACCCGACCATCGACGTGCATCGTGGCAAGATGATCAAGCGCACCGGCGACGGCATCCTGGTCGAATTCCGCAGCGTAGTCGACGCGGTGCGATGCGCCATCGAAATCCAAGACGGCATGACGGAGCGCAATTCCGGCGTCCCGCAGGATCGGCGCATCGTCCTCCGCTGTGGCATTCATCTCGGCGATGTCGTCGAGGAAAGCGACGGCGACCTCATGGGCGACGGCATCAACATCGCCGCGCGGCTTGAGGGAATCGCCAAGCCAGGCAGTATCGCGCTGTCGGAAGACGCCTACCGGCAAGTGAAATCGCGCCTCGATCTGGCGGTGAGCGATCTCGGCAACCAGGAGCTTAAAAACATCGCCGAGCCGGTGCGCGTCTATTCGCTAGAAGTTGGTTTGCCGGCGCAGCCGAAGCCTGCCGCCGGCCAAGACGGCCAAAAGCGATCGCAGGCGCTGCGGTTCGCCGCGGCGGCTGCGATCTTGCTGCTCGCGATCGCCGGCGGCGGCGCGTGGTATTTCCTCCATCAAGGCCGCACGCCCGTGACCGGTGAAACGATGCAGATGCCGATGTCGGCGGCGCGGCTCTCCGTCGTGGTGCTGCCGTTTGCCAATTTGTCTGGCGATCCAGCGCAGGATTATTTCGCCGAGGGCGTCACCGAAAATCTCACGACCGCGCTGTCGCGGCTACGCGGCAGCTTCGTCATCGCGCGCTCGACCGCATCGGCCTTGAAGGGCAAGGCGGTCGACGCCATTGCACTCGGCAAGATGCTCGGCGTTCGTTACGTACTGGAAGGATCGGTGCAAAGGAGCGGCCAAAACGTACGGGTCAACGCGCGACTCATCGGCACCGACCAGGGCGAGCAGTTGTGGGCGGATTCTTTCGACGCCACGGTGGCCGATCTTTTCGTGCTGGAGGACGACGTCGTCTCGCATCTCTCGCGCGCGTTGCAGATCGAGCTGGTCCAGGCCGAAAGCCGTCGCAGCATCGCCGAAATGCATCAGAATCCCGATGCGACCGATCTCGCAATGCAAGGTTGGTCGATGATGTATCGCACGCCGGACATGCAGAACGACCAGGCGGCCCGCGCGCTGTTTGAACGCGCCGCGGTGATCGATCCGAAATTGCCGGACGCCATCGCCGGGCTCGCTTACGTCGACTTGCGCGATCATCTCAACGGCTGGATCGAGCCCGGCGTCGACAAGGCCAAGCGCTCGTTGGAGGAAGCGGAACAGACCATCGCGCTCGATCCGAACTACGCGCTCGTTTATTACATCAAGGCAAACTTGCTCTCCTACGCGATGAAACCGCATGACGAGCAAAGGGGCGCGGAAGCGCTCGATGCTGCCGAGACAGCTCTGCGGCTTAATCCAAGCTTGGCATTTGCCCATTACGTGGTGGGGACCATCAACACAAATCTTGGCCGCTACGATCAGGCGATCGAGCACATCCGGCAAGCGATCCGCTTGAGCCCACGCGACTATCTGCTCGGCCCGTGGCTGATGCATCTCGGCCGCGCGCATTTCGGCCTGGGCCAATACGCGACCGCCATCCAAGATGAGTTGCGCTCACTCGATACCGGCTATCGCTCGTTTCAGCCCTATCTGGCGCTGGCCGCCGCCTATGCTGCGAATGGCGAAGCTGAGAAAGCCAAAAAAGCGATGAGCGACGCGCTTAAGGCAAACCCCAATGTCTCCGTCGCCTGGCTGCAAAGTCATCTACCGGCGCTGATCGAGGCGCCGCCGGGACTGCGCGAGGCAGCACTTAAAGCGGGCTTGCCGGAAAACTGAGCCGGAGCCGTTTTTCGGCCGCTGCGCGCGGCTTGACCGAGCGATCCATCCTCCGGCAAAGATGAAAGCCGGAACCGGGGCAAGCGCCCATCCGCAAAGACTTTCAAGCCACGAAAGCCGTGCCGCCAGGACGCTCCGAGGGAGGCCGCAAAGGGAGACCCGTAAATGCCCGACGCCGTTATTGTTTCCACCGCCCGCACCCCGATCGGCAAGGCCTATCGCGGCGCTTTCAATATGACGCATGGCGCCGACATGGGCGGCCACGTCGTCGGCCGTGCCATCGAGCGCTCCGGCGTCGAGCCCGCCGAGATCGAAGACGTCATTCTCGGCTGCGCATTGCCGGAACGCGCCACCGGCGGCAACATCGCCCGCCAGGCGGCAATCCGTGCCGGCCTTCCCGTCAGCGTTGGCGGGCTGACCGTCAACCGCTTCTGCAGCTCGGGCCTGCAGGCGATCGCGCTCGCAGCCCAGCGCATCATGGCCGGCGAAGCGCACATCATCGCCGCCGGCGGCCTGGAAAGCATCAGCCTGGTGCAAGACGGCAAGAGCA